>JBHLQY010000020.1:0-9823 GCA_048883105.1 Candidatus Thorarchaeota archaeon
ACATTTGAGGCTATTTTAAGAAAATCTAACAAGTTTTCATTAAGGCTGGGCTCACCATTATACCCAAAAGTAAGTGAATTTAAATGAGGTACGTATTTTAATATAGAAAACAGTTCTTTTCGAAAATTGATTGTAGGTTTTTTACTTATTCTATATTCTGGAGAAACCAATTGATCTTTACTGGTAATTCCTAATTCGCAGTATATGCAATTATATGTACATATCTTAATTTTTGATAAAACATCGACTCCAAGCGAGAGCTTTAATCTTCGAGATTGGAAGGGACCGTAAGTGTAATTACGCAAAAAATTTCATTTGTTATTTTATATTAGGATTAATCAAATTAACTCTTTATAACTATAAAACTTAATGCATTAACTCACATCTATGATTTGTATAACGCAATTATCTCTTCTAGTGACACTCCATTGAATAATTTCTCGAAATATCCTTTAAGAGCTCTTTTAAAGAAAAAAGATCAATTATTATAATCCTTGTATTTTGCTTCATATTCTTTACGACTTTGAAATCCAAATACCTCTGTGTATTTATACTTATGTCAAATCTAAAGCATATAATAATTCATTTTCAGTATCAGAGAACAGTTTACCTAAATTTGTAATGCATTTAAATCCAAATTTTTCATATAAATGTCTTGCGTTTATGTTATTTTGATTAACGAAAAGAAAAATTCGGCGAGATTTAATCCCTATATCTTTAAAATAATCTTTTACAGATTGTATTGCGAACTTCAATAAAGATGAACCAACTCCCTTCCTTCGAAATTCTTTTACAACATAGATTGCTTCAAATTCAACAGCTCCTAAATTAGGATCTTCTTTAATTTGCCACTGAACTCTACCAATTAATTGATTATTTTCTAATGCGATGATCGTGTTATTATGGGAGAGATAACATTCAACTCTGTCCTCTATATGTTTTTTAATATTATAATGTCTAAAGCTTTTTATTAATTGTTCTTTATCATTAGAAGTAGCTTTTTTTATTTCCATATTTCTCACATATTATTTCTGAATTTTATTGAAATTTTATCAAATAATTTTCAATAAATTCTTGTATTGCCTGGTTTAATTCGTTAGGCTTCTCAACCATAACCATATGTCCAGCATTTTTAATAATAACTAATTTTGAATTTTGTATTTTATCTTTAAAATATTGCGAGTATTTTATTGGTGTTAATATATCTTTATTTCCACACACTATTAAACAAGGGACATTAATCGAACTTACTTTATCCATAACATCAAAATTATCACAAATTTCAAAGTCGCGATAAACAACTTCTGGTTTTGTTTTTGATAATTGAATGATAAAATCATTTATGATGTTTCTTGGTGTTTTTCGATAAAAACCCATAGATATGGAATCTAAAAATTCTTGGTAATTATTTTTCAAAGTATTAAGGATCATAGGACTTACGCGTAATCTTGAGCCTGTTCCGCATAAAATTAAAGCAAAAACTTCCTTAGGGTTCTTAAAAAAATATTCTAAGGCTATGGCTCCTCCTAATGAATGCCCGCATAAAATTATTTTATTAAGATTTAAAAAATCAACAAGTTTTTTAACGACATCCACATATAAATCGAGGGATAATTCTGGAAATTCACCTGATTCAGCGTGAGAAGGCAAATCAATCGCTATTAGGTTATAATTAAGATCTAGGTCATTAAGTTGCGTTTTCCATATGTGTGAGTTTTCTCCTGAACCGTGAATAAAAATAATAGTTCTCTCTTTTTCTTTTTCTCTAAGTTGATAAAATATCTTTTTTCCATTATAATCGAAAAATGGCATAATTTACACATTTTATTTCTTTAATTTAATTCTAATTCTAATAAAATAAAAAAGGTTCCTCGAAATATTGATAATATTTTTTATTATATTGCATTAGATGAAATTAAGGTGACTATTATAATGACAGAAGTATATATAGTTGATACCAATCAAGGTATTAAACCTGCTGTAGGTCAAATGTTTTTTAATATTGAGAAATCTGGAGAGCCCATTCTGAAAAGCTCAAAAGAAGTCTACGTTAAAGTAAATGGTATAGATTTTAAAAAACATGCTTATACCTCTCCAGAAGTTTTAGAAGCTGTTATAGAATACCTCAATAATCTTGGTGCAAAAGTTTATGTTATGGAAAATAGCACTCAATCAAACATGACGCGGATTGTCTTCGCAATTACAGGATACAAGGAAATATGTAAAAAGGCAGGAGCAAAAATCATATATTTAGACGAGGAAGATACTAAAACCTTTGAGTTCAAAGGAAAACCATCTTCGAAAGACGATCCTAACGGATACAATTTAAAGACTTTTAGATTACCTATGACAATCGTTAAAATTATGGAAAATAGAGATTCAATAACTTATATCAACTTACCAAAACTTAAAACTCATTCAATGGCAGGAGTTACGCTTGGCATAAAGAATCAATGGGGATATCCCCAACATGAAGACCGGGGTAAGGATCACAACTATAATTTGCATTCAAAATTGGTCGATGTATATGAATACATCAAACCGGATATAACAGTTATCGATGGAATTGAAGGGACCACTCACGGGCATTATCCTCCAACTGCGTGGGAAGATCGACTCGTTAAACAATTTAACATCTTAATTGGAGGAAGAGACACGTTAGCTGTTGATGTCGTTGGTGCAAGAGTTTTTGGTTTAACCATAGACGAAATTCCTCATTTGAAAATAGCCCACGAGCGAGGATTAGGTGAAGGAGATTTAAGCAAAATTAATGTAATAGGAAAAGATTTGGAAGAGTTCAAAGAGAAATATGATTGGGACCTGCTACAAGAATTTCCTGAAGATGTTAAAATTGTTAAAGGTAAGGAACTTTTATGTAGGGAAGGATGTCAGAACAATCCATTAACAATTTTACAGTTGGTTGCATATGACTATCCCGAGAAATTTAAAGGAGGGTGGTTTCTTATAATGGGGAAAGGATTTGATGAAGATCTTATAGATCAATTAAAAGCTGAAGGATATAAAAAAGGTCTCGTGGCAGGTTATTGTGCTATCGATGAGATTGGTGAAAAAATGAAAAAAGAATTTGGTAAAAAAAAGATTTTTTTTTCAGGGGATTGCAATAATCTAGCTGAAACTGTTAATGCCACACTTAAATTATCGGGTATGAATGTATTTGATTTAATTCCAGAGTCAATATCAATTCAAGAGGCAATGGCTCTCCTTGAAGCCGCTAAAAAACATGGTAGTAAAGCGTTAATGCCTTTGTGATAATGAATAAAAAGTTATCAAAACCAATTTTTAAAATGAATTCATAGAGATTAAAAAAAAAAATTATAAAAAAGTTTACACCATTATTTTTATTGTAGTGACCGAACTTAGATCTATATATTCTGAGATAAAAAGCTTTTTATCAATTCCCGACGATAGATTTGATCTGGAACAAATTGTAAACGACACTTTTAAATCGGAATCGGAGGATATGAAATCAAAAGTTTTAGGTAAAACACTTAGTTTTATAACTAATTTTGCTATGTTTAAAGAAATAAAACCCTTCATGAATTCTGTTTTTATTTGTATAAAAAGAACTTTAGAAATAAAGGCTGAAAGTTTAGTAGACTACGACGAGTTATTAATAAAAAATTCACTTATGAGATTTGTTCAAGAATATATTACTTATTCTAATCTATCACAAAAAGAAGAAATCCTTAATTTCCTTTCCAGTTCCTTAGAAAGATTACAGCTTCAGCCTCTAATTATTAATCTTGGATTATTACTTAAACCAATGTATTCAGATAAAGATTATCTCAGCAAAATTAAGGATTATGAGGAAATCGAGGTTTCTTATATATTAAATGATGAAAATGAAATTAAAATAAAGAAAGAGATTGATAAATGGCTTGAAACTCAAGAACTTAGCTTTGATAGTCAAGATGCTTTAAAAATACAGTTAAAAGAAGCTTATGATCAACTGGTTAGTGAGTATAACCTTTCGAAGGAGTCAGAATCATATAAGAAATTAATGAAAGAAGTTGAAGAAATGCTGGCAATGCGACTTACTGTTTTGAGTTTAATGGATTCTATAGATGAGTCATTTGAACCTCTTCCAATTCATAAATAAGAGTTTGGAAAGCAATATTGGTTAATTTTATAAAAATTATAAAATTATGTTTAAAGAGTGAATTTTATGGAAGAAAATGAAAAACCATTAGATCCAGAAGATGTCAAAAAACAGAAAAAAATTGTTGAAGACCTATTCAAACAAGAAAAAGAGGAGAGAGAAAAATATTTAAAAATAACTGAGGACCTAAGAAAGAAATCTTTCGAAGATAGTAAAACACAAATAGAAAAAGCTCTTGGCGAAAAAGCTTTTATGATTGATAAGCAAAGAGAAAAGGACGCTCAACTCATAGGATTAAAACCAGACATTAAAAAATCTGCCGAGGGAATCAGCAAATCAATTGGAGAAAAAGCATATATGATCGACAAGAAAAGAGAACAAGATATTCAACTTAAAGAATTGAGGCCCAGAATAGGAAGCACTGCTGAAGCTATAAGTAAGTCTGTGGACGAAAAAGCCTTTATGATCGAAAAACAGAGGGAAAAAGAGGCTCAACTTAAAGGTTTAAAACCAAACATAACAAAATCAATGGAGGCAATTAGTAAATCGATCGACGAAAAAGCTTTTATGATCGAAAAGAAGAAAGAAAGAAATGCTCAACGTAAGGAATTAAAACCAAACATGGAAAAATCTGCAGAAGCTATAGGTAAATCTATCGCAGAAAAAGCTTTTATGATCCAAAAACAGAGGGAAAGAGAAGCTCAACTTAAAGAATTGAAGCCAAGAATAGGAAGTACTGCTGAAGCCATAAGTAAGTCTGTCGGCGAAAAAGCTTTTATGATTGACAAAAAAAGAGAAATAGAAGCTAAGCTTAAAGAGTTAAAACCAGATATGGAAACTTCAGCTAAAGCTATAAGTAAGTCTGTCGGCGAAAAAGCTTTTATGATTGACAAAAAAAGAGAGAGGGACACCGAACTTAAAGAATTAAAACCTGACATGGAAACTTCAGCTAAAGCTATAAGTCAGTCAGTTGGGGAAAAAGCATTTATGATTGACAAAAAAAGAGAGAGAGATACTGAACTTAAAGAATTAAAACCGAATATAGAAACCTCTGCTCAAGCTATTGCTAAATCAGTCGGGGAAAAAGTTTTTAGAATAGATAAACAACGTGAATTGGACGAAAAAAGGCAAAGTATGAAAGTTGATGTAAAAGCAATAGGTGAAAAACTCGAATCCGAGATTGAAAAAATTGAACAAAAAAAAATCGAAAGTGAATCAGGTGAAAGCGAAACAACTAAAACTGACTTAGAAAAATGGTTAAATCAACAAAAAAAACTCAGAAAAAGTTAACGCTTTTTTTTTATATATTTTTATTGAACGAGACTAAAGAGTTCAAATTTAGGTATTTTAATCGAGTCTTATAATCTAAAATTTTAGGTTCAATGAAACCTTTGAATTCATTTATCTCATGTTCAAATCTATGATAAAAATCTTTCATAATTTCGTGAATGATTTGTCTTTCAATTTGGAGATTGGTTTTTTTAGAAATTGCAATACAAATTAATCGCCCTCTCTTCTCGTAAATGATTCGCGTTTTTTTAAAATTTATTTCTTGAATTTCTTCATCTTTATTGCTTTTAATTTCTCTAATAAACATATTTATTGCATTTAAAAAACTGCCAATTAAATCGTCGTAATTTTTAGATATTCCAGAAGAGTTATCTGAATATCTATTACTTAAAAGTAAAGCACCTGTCACACTATCTACGAAATAAATTGCGTGAAATCTATTATCGTTGAATTCTAATTGTTTATATTTAAATCCAAAGTTTCTTCCCATGTAATCGTTTTTCCATCTTAAAGACATAATCTATCGAACTTGGATATTAATATTGTGATTTTTTTAGCTTTTCTTTGTAAAATCTCTTTCTTTAAAGAAAAAAAAACAGTTTTTATAAAAAATACATACGTTATCTCGGTGATATGATGTTCTTTTTCTTCAATAAAAAAAAGTAACAAATAAAAAATTATAAAAATTAGATATTTTATTCAACAAATATCTTTAATACATTGTAAAAAGTATTGATTAATATGGGAATTGAAAGCGATAAAGGCGAAGAAAAGAATAAAATTTCTTTAGGTTTGATAATAAATAAAGACCAATTAAGGAATTCAATTTTTCCTAAAGAAGTTTTAAAAGAAATTTCAGACACTCCTTATTATTTGTTGATTTTCATTTCTCGAGAAGATGTGGTTAAAATAAGCTGTTTCCCTACGAAAACTAGTAATATTAAAAAAGTTCTAATAAAATTAACTGAATTTTCACCAGATCTAGTGAAAGGGATATCTAGCGTGTTAAGAGAATTAGACTTAAGTAAAGATATTTTACATACAACTGGTCTCTGCTACGAAATGGAAAAATGTTTTTATGAGACTTATATTATTGGCGAAGATTTAGACGCTACCAAAGTTCTGTCTATTAAAGAAAAATTCAAGGCAATTATGAAGGTGATTGAAGTCAATATCGAAGAGATTCCAATTTATAATAAATAGGGCTAGTAGTAATTAAATTTGATAATTATGAGTAATAAAAAGATACCCCCTCCTCCAGTATTACCTCCAAAATACGAGAAAGTTGAGGAGAATTTTTGTCTGTTCCATAAAGGAGTTTTAAAAGGAGAAATTTACCAATGCACAGCTTGTAAAACAAAATATTGTTTAGAGTGTGCGAAAAAAGCAAAGAAAGAAGGAAAAAAATGCGTGAAATGCAAGCAAATGATCTTCTTAAAAATTTAATACTTCATTTTATTCGCTTTCTTTTTTAATTGCTGAAAGAGATCTCCACGTTTTCCAAAACACGAGCCACATGATTATAAAAATAAATAATGTTGTTGTAAAAACATAGCCTCCTATAAACAAATCAACAAAAATCATAAATGGAATTCCTGCTATAGAATATCCAAACATAAATCCATACCCCCAATACCTGTTTTTGTAAGCAACAATTATTCCTGGAATGCTTGAAATAAAAATAATAGATAAAAACGCCCAAACTTCCATAAACGCAAAAATCAATAACATATTCAACCAAGAAATAATTAATCCAATAAAAAAGAACACAACTGTGCCAACATCGAATTTAAATTCAGGCTCCACCCTTCCTAAGGGGCTTATTTCCTTCTCCTTCCTCTCGTCTACCATAATTTTGTAAAATACTACTATATCAATTTAAATATTGCTGTTATATTTTTATTATTATTATTTTATATAATGGAAAATATATATTATCTTAAGATAAAAATTTAAATTTCATTTACAGTTTGAAATACTATAAGTAAAATCCAATCTACATAATAATTTTAAAAAAATGACTCCTGCCGCACCCTGGATTTTTGTCTTTTGGTTAGCGTATTTTAGTACGCTATGATTTTGCCCTCCTCCCCCTATTTAATTTCTGACCTTCTCTTTAGGTCTGGCTGGCAGGAGTCTCTCTTTCTTTAGTATATTGATCGAGATTAAATAAAAAATGAAAAAAGAGTTTAGGGATTTACCTACGTAATAATTTCGTATGATGCTTCCTTAAAGGGATATTTAACTTTCTCCTCAATAATATGAAAATTTAAAGAAACAGTAATTTCAAAAATAATATTCTTAAGATTATTTTTACTCTTAAAACATTTTTATAACAAGTTATTTTATTTAAACAAATAATTATTTATACAAAATAACTAATTACTAAATGAAAATTTGATTTTTATGACAGAGTATGAGATTGTACGGGAGACTATGTCTTTGTGTCCAGAATGCTTAACGCAAATACCAGCGCAATTTTATGTAGATCCAACAAATAATTATGTAATGCTTCGAAAAACTTGTGAAGAGCATGGCGAGTTCAAGGATAAAATCTCCATCGATGCTGAGGATTACAAGTGGAGCATGAATTTCACAGAAGAAATCGGTTCGACAAAAGGCGAAAAAATCTCAACGAAACCTTGTGAAGTATCTTCAGGAATTAGGGAAGATACGAAAGGATGTCCCTATGATTGTGGCCTTTGTAAGAATCATCTAAGTGCTCCTTGTATATGTTTAATAGATATCACTAATAGGTGTAATCTGGCATGCCCTATCTGTTTCGCGAATGCGAGTGCGAAAGGTTATGTTGTTGAGCCTAGTTTCGATGATATCATACAAATTATGGAACATTTTAGATCTATGAAACCAACTCCAGCAGTTTTACTTCAATTTGCTGGTGGAGAACCAACGCTTCGAGACGATCTCCCGGAAATGATTCGAGTAGGTAAAGAGATGGGATTTCTTGATATTATGGTCTCAACAAATGGGATAAGAATTGCTAAATCAATTGAATATCTTCAAGAAATGAAAGATGCTGGACTCGATACTATATATTTACAGTTTGATGCAACCGACGCTCCTGAGGTTTGGAAAAAAGTAAGAGGAGTTAATCTTTGGCCCATCAAAAAGAGAGCTGTTGATAATATTCGAAAAGTTGGCGGAATTACTCTTATGTTAGTCCCTGTTATAGCTAAAGGTATAAACGACAGTCAAGTTGGTCCAATTATGGAATTTGCCAAAGAAAATAAAGACATATGTGGGGGAGTGGTTTTCCAGCCAGTTTCTCTTTGCGGTCGTATAAGTTTCGAAGAATTAATGGATCTAAGATACACAACTTCCGATCTTAAAGTTGATCTTAATAAAGCAACAAACAATATGATTACAAAATTTTATCCGCTTGCAACAACTGCTAAATTCACGGGATTATTAGCGTGGTTTGATGATGCTCCGAGTTGGTCGACGACAAGCCATCACGATTGTGGTTTTGCCACTATAGGGATCATAAATAAAAATGATGAGTGGGAACCCATCGAACGTTATGTAGATGTTGAAGGATTACTCAGATGGTCCAATAAAGTCTACGACATGGTCCAATCAAGGGAAGTGCCTAAACCTACCGGTCTTTTAGGAAACATTAATTTAGCGGATTATGGTAGCCTTGCAGCTACAGTTGGAAAGTTTATCGATGATATGACCAATATTGGCTATAGGCAGATGATGAAGGCCTATTTCTTTGCGGGTATGTTTAAATATGTAAAAATTAAAAAAGTGTTGGATAGCAAATTTTTTCAATCATTAGGAAAACTAGTAATTGCTCCAAACATGAGAACTGCCGGCAACTTTTTACTTACTGGCAATATGCTTGTTAGTGCAATGCATTTTCAAGACGCCTATAATTTTGACCTTAATAGGATAAAGTCTTGTCTTGTACATTATGGAATAATTGACCCAGATGACCCAACCAAAGTTTTGGAAGTGCCCTTTTGTGCTATGAATACCGTGCATAGGGAGCGCTTGGAGCTTGCTCATGTGAAAGAGGATGCCGCGGCCGAGAAACCAGAAATAATAACCGAGAGAATTTCAAAATACGTAGAGTCTATTGAAAAATAGTCTTATTTTTTTAAATTTTTGTATCTTCTATATTTTTTAAATTAATTTCAAAAAAAAAGAATTATAATTTTTTATTTGATATTTTTCTTATTTTAATTGATTTCCGTTCCACAACCAGGACAAAATCTAGCTCCTTGACTTAATGAGCTTCCACAATTAGGACAAAAACTTGCTGATGGCTCTTGCACAGGAGCTGGCATTGGCGCTTCTGGCTGAGGCATTGGCTGAACTGGTGCTCCTGTTAACTCTTTTAAGGAAGCCAATTTGAAATATCCTATTATCCTTAAAATATCTCCAATA
>JBHLQY010000020.1:9923-33291 GCA_048883105.1 Candidatus Thorarchaeota archaeon
TAGTAATAACATTTCGTGTCATTACAAAAAACCAAATCTATAAATAAAAGTAAAATTATAAAAAGAATATAAAAAACATTGGAATTAAAGAATTTCATAGTAATTTTAAGTAATCCTTGAACTAAAACGCTAAAAAATCTGATAGATCTTTTTTAAAAAAATGAAAAGTATCGAAACAAATATCGGTAGGGTTATTGTTGCGAGAGTAATGCCTGATGAGGATTTAATTGATGCTATAAAAGATATTGTTAAAAAATACAATATTAAAGCAGGATTAATCAACATTATTGGAGCCTTTAAAAAATTCACAATTGGATATTTTGATATTAATGCAAAAAAATATGATTTTAAAACATTTGAAGAAAATGTTGAATTAATTTCTTGTATGGGAAACATTTCTTATAAGGATGGAGAACCAATAATTCACATTCATATTTCAGTTGGTAGAGAGGATTATAATATTATCGGTGGTCATTTAAGTACGCCATCGATCGTTTCCGTTACTGGAGAAGTTTATATTTATGAAATTGGTCAAAAATTAAATCGGGCTGTTGATCCACAGTTTGGATTATCTCTTTTAGATCTTTAAATGAAGAAAAAAGGAAGGTAAAATGTCAGGAATAGAAAAAGGAGACTATGTATTAAAACTAGCAGTATTAGGAGACGCTGGCGTTGGGAAAACATCATTAGTAAACCAATTTGTAGAGGAAATGTTTAAGGAAGATTACAAAGCAACTATGGGCGTGAATTTAATCATGAAAACCATTAAAATAGAGCAAATTAATTCCAATGCTCGTTTAATTCTCTGGGATATTGCTGGACAAGAACAATATGAAAAAACTAGGGGTGCTTATTATGAGGGATGCGCAGGAGCATTATTAGTTTACGATATTACTAGATATTCCTCCTTTGAAAATATTGAGGTTAAGTGGCTTACAGATTATAAAAATCATGTTGAAAAAGAGGGATCATATATTTTAATTGGAAACAAAAACGATTTAGAAGATCAAAGATATGTTTTTAAAGACGATGCTAATAAAATGGCGGAACGAATTAAAGCAATTGAATTCATAGAAACAAGTGCCAAAACTGGAAAAAACGTTGAAAAAGCGTTTTTAAATTTAACCTATAACATTTTAAGTAATTATGGAGTGAAAATTTAATTATGATTAAATTTTGTTGATTGCAATATTAATAATTGGTGAACTGTAATAGTAGGCGAATATAAGGAGGAAGTAAAAAACAAGGTTGTTACGGCGCTATTGCAGGCTTATTTAGATATTCTTGATTACGATGGAATGAAATCTGTTTTAAGAGAAGCTGATATGCTACAAATAAAAGATACTCAAAATGAAGATCAAAATGAAACTATAGATTTTCTATCTTTTAAGAAAATTATTACAGCTCAAGAATTATTGTTATACGGATGTTACAGACTCCAATACGAAGTCGGTAAAAAATTTGCTTTTTATCTTTTTCCTTGGGGAAAACCTTTCGAAGAAATAATTCAAGAAATTACTATATTAATTAAAACAAAATGGGCCGTTCGAATAATTGATCAAGGAAAAAATTCTGTTACAGTTGAAATTCAAAATTGTATTTTCTGCAGTGAGGTTGGAGTTCCTTGCAATTTATTCACTGGTTTTCTCGTCAATTCTTTAAAAAAAGCGATACCAGATAATAGAAGAATTATCTATACAAATGAAAAGGAAGGGGTACCAGATCTTACTCACAATCCATATATTTTGAGATTAATATGGAAAAAATAAATAAAGAATAAAAAAAATATAATAATTACAAGCATAGAGATATTAAAAATGTCGGAAGAAGTTAAAGAATTCGTGTTTAAAATAGTGGTTTTGGGAGATGCAGCCGTAGGTAAAACATCTCTAATTAACCAATATATAGAACACTCGTTTCAGGAAGATTATAAGCCAACGCTTGGGGCGAATATAATTAGAAAAGATATGCATATGGATAAAATTAATGCTAATGTTCGCCTTATAATGTGGGACCTTGCTGGACAAGAAAAATATAACGTAATTCGTTCAATGTATTTCCAAGGATGCGTTGGAGCGTTATTAGTTTACGACATAACAAGACGTGCTACTTTTGAGACAATTAATTCTAAATGGTTGCGGGATTTCAATAAATATGTTAAAAAAGAAGGGACTTATATTTTAATTGGAAACAAGACTGATTTATCGGAACAGCGAGTGGTGTCAACAGAGGAGGGTATTAGTTATGGGAGGGAAATTAATGCGAGTGATTTCATAGAAACTTCCGCAAAATATGGCGAAAATGTAGAAAAGGCTTTTGAAAATCTGGTCTATAATATTTTAAACAAATTAAGTGAAATTGCTTAGTTATATCTAGTAATTTGATTAATAACTCTTTTTATATATTTATTCTTTAAGGACAAAATTATTTAAAAATAAATAGTCAGTGATATATATTATGAAAGACCTATCTCAAAGAGTAATTGCAGCTCCAAAATCCAAGATTAGAGAATTATTTGATCTTGCGACTGGGCGTTCTGATGTTATTAGCCTTGGTATTGGTCAACCTGATTTTCCCACACCTCAGCCAGCAATACAAGGTAATATTGAAGCGCTAAAGAAAAACATTACGATGTATGCTCCAACGAGAGGAATTCCAAAGCTATTAGAACTGCTTGAAAAAAAGTTAGAAAAAATTAACAATATTAAAATAAATTGGAAAGAAAATATTATCTTATGTAATGGAGGTTCAAATGCTATTACTCTTACATTTGCATCGATATTTAATCCCGGTGACGAGTTAATTCTTTCATCACCGAACTTCGTGTCTTATTTCTATTGCAGTTCTTTTTTTGGTGTAAATGTTGTTGAAATTGAGCGTAATTCAGACTTTAGTCTAAATATCGAGGAAATGAAAGCGTCAATTTCTAATAAAACTAAGGCAATCCTTATTAATTCACCGAATAATCCAACTGGTTATGCGTTAGAAAAGAGAGAATTAGAAGAGATCATTGAGATGGTACTTGAACACGATTTATATTTGATAAGCGATGAGGTATATGAAAATTATATTTACGAGGATTTGGTGCATATTAGTCCCGCATCCCTTAATGATATGTTTGAGAGAACGATTACACTTAATGCAATGAGTAAATTGTACTCCGCTACGGGTTTTAGGTTAGGATATGTTGCAGCTAATAAGGAAATAATTGATCTGATGGAAAAATACCTCCAATATACAATTGCGGGTACAAATCACGCTGCTCAATATGGTTTTGTAGAAGCATTAAAAATGGATACAAGCTTTTTTGATGAGATTTTGAAGAGTTTCGACGAAAGACGGCTTTTAGTGTATAATAGATTAAAAGAGATTGGTTTTGATGTTGTTAAACCTCGTGGTGCATTTTACATAATGCCCTCTATAAAAAACTTTCATATAGGTAGTCAAGAGTTTTCAAGAAAAATTATTAAGGAAAAAGGAGTGGCAATCGTTCCAGGAGACATTTTTGGTTCTTTCTCCGCTGATAAGTTAAGAATTTCCTATGC
This sequence comes from Candidatus Thorarchaeota archaeon, assembly GCA_048883105.1. GTDB lineage: Archaea > Asgardarchaeota > Lokiarchaeia > Sigyniarchaeales > SOKP01 > LW40-45. The sequence continues at coordinate 13,469 of JBHLQY010000020.1, forward strand.
AATTGATGTTGGCAAACTTAGGGAAGCTATGGATAGAATCGAAAGTTTTATAAAAGAATTATAGTGAATATAAAAAATGAATTTATATATAATCTACTTCAAATGGCGTCTTCGGGAGGACCTCAGCACCCTTATTCGTTAAAAGGGTAGGTGATTCTAACCGTAATCCTCCTAGCCCTGGTTTATTAAAAACGACTGCAGCAATTTCTACCATATTCTCTTCAAATACCATGGGCCCCCATTCTTTCCCAGGTACTACAACTGGCCATGATTCGTTTCCTATACAACCTATTCCATGACCTAGCCCGAAAAATAAATCATTCCCAAATCCTGCTTTATCGGCCACTTTGTGCACTTCATTATAACATTCCTCAAAAGTATTACCAACAACCATATTATCTATTAGAATATAACACAATTGCTCGTATACATCGTTAAAGGTCTTTAATTCAGGGGGACACTTTCCAAGAACATAATTATGGCTAAGATCACCGAGATAACAGCCAGATTCACTGTGTAAATCTACTAATAATGATTCACTTTCTTTGACTTCCTTATTTGTAGCAGGTGTACATCCGTTAAATGTCCAACTTGCTCTATATCCTGATCCAATCTCCTGATTTCCAGTAAAGGTCCATTCGTAATTACTTCCAGCTTTCCTCATCGCTAACGTGCCGATACCAGCAATTTCATTTTCTGTGAAAACTTTCCCAGATGGTCGTTCGCTCAAAGCTTTTTTCACAGCCTTTTGCCCTATATCTGTTATTTCACTTGCTTTACGTAACATCGCAATTTCTTCGGGTTCTTTAATTAATTGAATTCTCTCTGTTTTATGGTTAAAATCAATCAATTCACATTCAGGAAATACTTTTCTAAGAAGTTCTGCCTCCGAATAAGAAAGCATTTGTCCTGTAACACAGATATCTAAGCCGAGTTCAACACCAATTCGAGGAGGAGTTCCTTTAGGTTTGAATAGACCTGATTTTTTGGCAGCAGATTGTATTTTTTTCTCCCAGTAAAAACCTTTCATAGGACCCCATCCCTTAGTTTCAATCTGCCCCTCGGCCTTGATTCGTTCTACATCTAAGAGTACAGTGAATAATATTGGCTCACCCTCACCTTCCTTGGGTAGGAAAATCGCACTTTTCCATGGAACGAAGCAACCAGAAAGGTAAGTAATGGATTTAATACGAGTCAACACGCAGAAATCGAGGTTAAGTTCTTCCATAGCAGCTTGATATTTTTTTACGTGACCTTCCCAATCAATCTTAATTTCACTCACAGTAAGCAACTCTAAAATTTTTTTAATTACTCTAACTTTGATGATGTTTTATATAAACATTTTCTATGATGAAGATTTTAAAATAAACCTTCAAAAATGTTAAAAAAATGAAGAGTTATTATTGGCACACAATTTAAATTCAATTTATTTATAAAGATCTGCGGATGTATCTCTTATATTACGAGATTCAGTTATTTGTTTTGCCAATTGTTCATGTCTTTCAACAACCTCTTTAGATAATGTCGATTTAATTTTTTCCATTGCTTTTTCAAAATGTTTCCATTCGATTTTTTCTAAATCAGTCATTTTTTCTCTAATAGCATTCATCCCCGCCTCACGGCATAGATTTTCTAAATCGGCTCCGCTATAACCCTCCGTAATTTGAGCAATTTTTTTCAAGGAAATATCCTTAGCTAATGGCATATTTTTAGTATGAACTTTTAAGATATTAACCCTTGCATCATAATCAGGAGCAGTCACAAATAATAATCTATCAAACCTTCCCGGTCTTAACAACGCAGGATCTACTAAATCAGGTCTATTAGTACTTGCTATAACCACAATTCCTTCTCTATTTTCGATACCATCCATTTCAACAAGAATTTGATTGACTATCGAATCATAAATATGTGTTCCTTGATATTCACCTCTACCAGAACTTATTGCATCAATTTCATCAAAATAAACTATAGAAGGTGCGGCTTGTCGAGCTTTTCTAAAGATTTCTCTTACAGATCTTTCGCTTTCTCCTACCCATTTAGAAAAAATTTCAGGTCCTTTTACAGTAATAAAATTAGATTTAGTTTCTGTTGCAACTGCTTTTGCTAATAATGTTTTTCCGCATCCTGGTGGACCAAATAATAATATTCCATTGAGAGGGCGTATCCCCGCTTTCTTGAATAATTTTGGATACATTAATGGCCATTCAACAGCTTCTTTCAACTCATGTTTTATCTCCTTTAAACCCCCTATATCTTCCCAAAGCACGTTAGGGATCTCAATCATAACTTCCCGCATTGCTGATGGCTCTATCATATTGATAGCTTGCACAAAATCTTCGTCTTTAATTTTTAATTCTTGAATTATTTCACTAGGTATGGGCTCATCTAAATTTATTTTAGGCAAAATCCTTCTTAATGAAAGCATAGCTGCTTCTCTGCTTATTGCCATAATATCAGCGCCTACAAAACCATGAGTTATTTCTGAATAATGGTCAAGGTCTACATCTGGCTCAATAGGCATACCTCTAGTGTGGATTTGAAATATCTCTTTTCTCCCTTTCACATTAGGTACCCCAAATTCAATTTCACGGTCAAATCTACCTGGTCGTCTTAATGCTTGATCAAGTGAATTTATTCTATTAGTAGCTCCAACACAAATTACTTCTCCTCTCCCTCTTAGTCCATCCAGTAAAGAAAGCAGCTGAGACACAACACGCCTTTCAACTTCTCCAGTGACATCTTGTCTTTTTGGCGCGATAGAATCAATTTCATCTATAAAAATTATTGATGGAGCATTATCTTCAGCTTCTGTAAAAATATCTCGAAGTCTTCCTTCGCTTGCCCCATAAAATTTACTCATAATTTCTGGACCGTTGATGGTTATGAAATAAGCGTTTGATTCTTGAGATACAGCTTTAGCTAATAAAGTTTTTCCCGTTCCAGATGGTCCATAGAAAAGAACTCCCTTAGGAGGATCAATATTTAGCCTATGAAACAGTTCTGGATGCTTTAAAGGCAATTCGACCATCTCTCTTATCCTCTGAATTTCATCACTTAAACCCCCTACATCGTCGTAGGTTACAATTTCTCCTGAGACATTTAATACAGCAACCCGTTTGTTTACTTTTATTTTGCTGTTACGCGTAATTCGAACTACTTTACCCGAAGGTCTAGTATTTTCTACAATAAGCCTTAAAGTTCCTAATGTAGGACGCCTTCCTCCACCTTTGAAAAAAGGAAACATTTTCATGATTTCGGCCATAGGATTATCAGGATCATCCCTTTGCACGAATGCTCCTAATATATCTACAATATCTCCGATTACCACGGGTTTATCAATCAATTTACCCTTTATTGCTTCAGCTTGTCTTTTCATATCAATATTTGGTCTCGTGGGAGTCAAAACGATCTCTTCTGCGGCAAAAACTTCTGCTAATTGTATGGTAACATACTCTCCGATAGTGGCACCTGCGTTTAGCCTTTGAATCCCATCTATCCTAATAATACCTTTACCTTTATCAGCTACACTGGCCACAATTATTCCTGTGGTCTTTTTTTTACCTCTAATTTCAATTATATCACCTGTAGATAAACCTAACTGGTGGATAGCATCTTGGTCCACATAACATAAACTGCGACCACTACGATTTTTTTCTAATCTTTCTATTCTTAATTTTATTGCCTTTTTTTCTTGTGTCATTTTCGATTTTGATTGAAATTTGCTGTACTAATATATAAAATATCTTAATCCAAGTATATAAAGGAATTAATGGTTTATTTTCTTTTTCTTTATTTTTAATAACATTCTACTCAAAGAATTCTTAGGAAATTTTAATGTTTAAACTCTTCTCTAAATATTGCTTAAAAGTTTTTATAATATCAGATTTACTTAAAACTGTATTTGCTCTCTTTTTCACATACATTTTTCGATATTTTATAATTTTATTCTTTAAAGAGCGATATTTAGGAGTTCTTAATAAATCTCCAACTATCTTTCTCGTAATTCTATCTAATTTTTCATTATCCAGACTTAAAGTTTGCTTTACAATTTCTTTTTTTTCTGTTCTTATTTTCAAGGCTTTTAAGTTTTGAATAAAATTATTAATCAATTTTTCAATATATTGATTTAAATCTTTCAATTTAGAGAGATCATAATTTGCTATAGGAATATCCCAATTATATTTACCAAATTCGTCAAATTTTTGATTTATATTGATAATCACGCTGTTTGGAATTGGTTTACCTCTTTCTTCATTCCATTTTATGCAAATTTCAAGTGGAGTTGATATATGAATTATGAAATATTTTAGACCCAAATTTTCAGCAATTTCCTTCAAATCGTGTCTCATACTGGTGTAATAATTTAAATCATCGTTAATAACGATGAAACCTGAATCCAGTTCCTTTTTTACAGATTCTAAGTTTTTGTTTCGAACTATTTGTTCTTTATTATGATCAAATTCACCTGGAACTATATTCTCCCTAATCTTATCTGGATCTATAATTTTTACTTTCAAATTATTAAATCTTTTCTCTAATAATTCTCTCAACTTATTAGCAAAAGTAGATTTACCCGATGCTGGTAATCCAGCTAAACAAATCAAAAAGTTATTTTTTTCCAACGATTAAATCAGCTATAAATGAAGTTCTTAATTAATTCTGATTTCTTTTGCCTTGAAAAAGACTTAATTTCTAATTCACGTCTCATAGCTTCTTTTCTATTTGTATAGATTTCAAAATACTTTAATTCAACTTTTTTTTTCCCTCGACAATATTTAGCTCCGGTCCCTTTTCGATGTTGATTCCATCTTCTAAATAAATCATTAGTATATCCAGTATAATAGCCTTTTTTACCGTTATTAGTTACTGTTTCTAAGATATAGACGTAATAAACAGACATAAAGAATCCTCTATTTAAAAAATCGAATTTGTCATATATATTTTTTTAGATAATCTTACTTAATGAACTATTTTTCTTAAAAAATTTCAAATAAAAATATAAGGAAAATACAATACGATTATTATTAAGTCATAAAAGTTATTTTTTAAATTATATATTAAATTCTTAGGTGAAAGATAATACCTAAAGGCATCTTCCTAATAAAGTGGGATGAGGTAATTGGAGGAATAATTTATTTAAAGTTTCCGGAGGATCTCAATATTCCTGATAGCGTAGTTCAACAAATTCAAATTTCTCATAATTTTACGGAATCGTATATCATAACGGAAGAGAAAGAATGGAATTCAGTTTCCTTTTATAATTCCAAAAAAGAAATAGTAATTGTTCTTGTATTAGACAAATTTGATGAGGGCAACGATTATCTAATCGTTCTTGAAGAATTCAACAAAGATCTTGATAAATATGAAAATGATGAGGATTTAAAGGAACAATTAGAAAGGAGATTTAAATTCAGTTTAAGTGTCTTTAGAACTAGAGATGAGGTCATTGCTAAACTAAGTAACGATGTCGCAGATTTGAAGATGAGACTCTATGATTTAGAAAAAGGAATTGAAAAAATACTAAATTCAAACCAATTAACTGTTAAAAGCAGAGTCTTATTCTTGTTAGCTACGAATGATCAACTAAGTTATAACGATATTAAAAAACGAGTAAAAACAAGTAAGCGTTGGTTAGAGAGCGTTATAAAAAGTCTTCTTAAAGATAAAATAATTGCTTACAATAGTACAAATAGTACATATCTTCTATTATACTAAAAAGCCTTTCCTTTCTATTTTTTAATAAGCACATTCTTAAGATGGCTATTCTTTTTTTTATTTATACATGCTATAATCAAATCTTAAAAAAATAAAGATTTAGGAGGCTAAAATGAATCTTACTGAGGAAGAAAAAAAAGAAGTTATTAAGGTAATGGAATCTCAGATGCTAACTTCATTAGCTGGAAATGTTGTAAAAAATTTTGAAAAAGAATTTGCAAATTATATTGGTGTAAAACATGCTATTGGAGTTAATTCTGGAACTGCAGCTCTCCATATTGCTATTGCAGCATTGGAAATTGGACCTGGTGACGAAATAATTGTTCCTCCTTTCACTTTTATAGCTACGGCAAGCTCAATTTTGCAAAATAACGCAATTCCTATATTTGCTGATATAGACAACAAAACCTATACTTTAGATCCAGATTCAATAAGTAAACAGATAACAAATAAAACCAAGGCAATAATTCCTGTGCATTTAGCTGGAATAACAGCTGATATGGACCCGCTTTTGGAAATTGCTAAAGACAATAATTTGTATATAATTGAAGATGCATGTCAAGCACATGGAGCAAAATACAAAGGCAAAAAAGTAGGATCATTAGGAAATTTTGGTGCTTTCAGTTTTTATCCTTCTAAAAATATGACTACGGGAGAAGGAGGAATGATCACTACTAATAGCGACAAATTAGCAGAGTTATGTAGATTAATCAGGCATCATGGTGAGCCTTCTTGGTATGTTTATAATCTTTTAGGTTGGAATTATCGAATGACTGAAATTCAAGGAGCAATCGGCAGAGTTCAATTAAGGAAATTAGATGATTACATAAAAGTGCGAAATAAAAATGCACAATATTTAACAGACAAAGTAAATGATATCAATGGAATTGATCCTCCTTATGTCCCAGAATACTGTGAACCTGCCTTTAATTATTGGATTGGAAGAATTCGATCTAATATAATTGGATTAAACAAACAACATTTTATAGAAAAATTTCCTCAGAGCAAAGTACTCTATCCCATTCCATTATATCAGACTAAATTATTTCAAGAAAAAATAGCATATCCTAAAGGTTGTCCATGGTCGTGTCCCTTTTATGGAAAAGAAATTGAATATTCTAAGATTAATCGACCTGTTGTAGAAAAAGTAACTAAAGAGATTTTTGCTCTGGATATTCATCCTGAAATATCAAAAGAAGATTTAGATGAATATATTAATATTATGAAAAAGCTAGTGAGTGAATAATTAAATAAGAAAGTAAGTATTCGTAATGAAGCGAATTATAATTAACGTTTATGGATTAGTTCAAGGAGTTTTTTTTCGTTATACGACTCGAAAAGTTGCTAGAAAATTAGGTTTAACTGGTTGCGTTAAAAATATGCCAGATGGTACTGTATATATTGAAGCAGAAGGACCCGATGAAAAATTGCTTGAATTACTTGAGTTTTCTAAAAAAGGCCCAAAATATGCCCATGTAGACAAAGTTGATTATGAAATTAAAGAGCCTCAAAATAAATTTAAAAACTTTGACTATTCTTTTTAAAATTTGAATTCAGTATTATTCAAATAATACTTTCTTTCTTTAACGATTTAGTAATTTCATCTGTTATGTACGACTCCTATGAAATGAATAAATTATTAAAAAGCATTCAATCAATTGATCTTAACCATTGTCCTACATGTGATTCAGAGTTAAATTTCGACAATCAAAAAGATTCAGTATATATTTCTTGCGCTAAGAATCATAATCATTTTGATGTTGCTGGATTTAAAGATTTAAGTTCAGGAGAGTTAGTGCTTCTTTATCATAACAATCTTGATGGAATCGTCAATAAGACGGTTCTTAAAGAATTTCAAACTGTTATTAATCGTAAACTTTACGGTTCTTCATAGAAATAAAACAAAAATAAAAGAAAAAAGGTAAAAAAATTAGATAAAAGTTATATCTTGATATTCAGATTCGGCAATATCTTTTTTAGCAACGCCCAGTTCACGGACTTGTTGGTTTAATTTTAAAACAGCGTCCCTAACAATTTCTTTTTGTTTAGCACCTGTGCACACAATGCGCCCGGTACTAAAAATTAAAAAAACTGTTTTAGGTTCTTGCATCCGATAAATTAACCCTGGGAATACTTCCGGCTCGTACATAGCATATTCCATGACAATCGCAGCCATATTTAAGTCAATATTTGTATGAAGATCTCCAGAAGCCACAATATTTTGAATTGTAATTTCAGGATTAGCTAATTTAATTCCAGCTTTTCTAATATTTTTTACTACTTTTTCTACAACTCTTTGAGCCTCAGCTGCTTTTCTTAATCCGGTGACTACCATTTTTCCGGTAGAGAAAATTAGAATAGTTGCACGAGGCTTCTCGATCCTCATTACTAATCCTGGAAATCTCTCAGGATTATATTCTACTTCTGCGTGTTTTCGGGCAATTTGGTTAAGGTCGATCTTTTCAGTAATCTCAACGCTTACAGTTGCTACAACGTTCTCTATTTTATAATCTAAGTCAGATTCGTAATCATACTCCTCTTCCTCTTCTTCGCCCTCTTCCTCCTCTTCTTCCTCTGACATTATTACATTTAAAGCAGATATTTGGTAAATTGAATTTTATTAAGAAAAAAGTATGGGTTTTTTTTTATATTTTTTATAAAGTAAAGTATCATTTATAAAGGAATTGATTTAAAAACAAATACACCTTAAAACATCAAATTTGAAGAGTATTTTTAAACATCTTTTTTTATTTGTTAAAAATGTAAATATGAAATAAAATGATTTAAAAGTTATTTATTCTACATAGCTTTATCGATAATAGTCTTAATTAATTCTTTAAATGCCGTTTCAACGTTACTACCAGTTTTTGCCGATGTTAGAAGGAAAGCCATTTGATTTTTTTCCGCATATTTTTTAGCTTCTTGTTCGTCGATTTTTATCTTATTTTTTAAATCAATTTTATTTCCTATTAATAATAACGGTTGATCTCCCCTTGATTCTCGAAAGCTTTGAACCCATTCGTCGAGGCTATCAAAAGTCTTTCTTTTTGTCATGTCATAAACAATAAGAGCACCATTGGCTCCCTCTAAATATAATTTTCTTAGACTTTTAAAAGATTCTTGCCCTCCAAGATCCCATATTTGCGCCGAAACTCCCGTGTAATTATCAATATCGAGATCTTTCTTTAAAAGATTGACTCCCAGAGTACTTTTATAGTTGTCTCTGAATTTATTTTCAATAAATCTATACACTAATGAAGTTTTTCCCACATTTGCTTCCCCTAACAAACAAATTTTAACAACGTAATTTCTTTCGGTCATTTTTGATCAATAAGATAATTTATTTTATATATCGTTATAATATTCGCGCGATTATTAATAATTTTAGGATATTTTGAGATAATTAATCTTTTTGAAATACAATCATAAATTCGCACGCACCTTCTCCAGATTGTAAACTACAATTTAACTCTTGAGCAAAGCAATGGATGGTACTCATTCGTTCGACAATCCCAGCTAGCATCCCTGCTTCGAAAGAACAAAAATTACCTTCTGCTTTTATATCTTTTCCAATTAAATCTTTACTAGAAGAGTGCCCTTTCAATTTTAACGAAATTATTTCTTCTGTACTTTCCGTAATTGTAATATCTCCAATATTATATTCCGAAATTATTTTTTTTAACGCTTCTGGAATATCCTTTACGTTTTTAACTCGTTTAACATTTAGAATAGTTCCTAATTCGTGCCCTAAATAATAAAATATAGCTTCTAATTGATGTCCTAAAGCAAGCAGAGCTCCAACTTTCATATCCCCTATTTCCTTCTTTTCTTTGAGATGTTTTTTCATTTGTGATAAAATTTTTGATAATAATTGGCGGTCCATATTTTTCACTTTTTTTAAATTATTTAAAAATACTTTTTTATTTAATATTCAATTTATTTTTTTTGAGATTATTCATATTTTAACTGACGAAATGAAGCCGTAGAGAATTGCATCAATAATTTCTTCTTCTTGAATGTTTGCGGTGAGTCTTCTGTCTGCAATAATTATAGTGGGTATTGTCGTTATTCGATGTTTTTGTATAATATTTCTGTTTGCATTCTCTTCAATATCAATTTTTTCTATATATAATTTTTTTCCGAACATTGAAATATTAATTCTTTTTATCATTTCTTCAACAGGTTTACAAGGTACGCAATGATTAGATGAAAAAAATAGGATCTTTGGATATTCTTGGTCAGTATACATCTATATCGTCAAAATAGGGTATTAGACGCCTTTATTTATATTTATTATATAATTCTCTTATTATTGCTTGAAAAGCTTTATACACACCACTACCAGTTTTTGCGCTTGTTTTATAATATCCAAGAAAGTTTCTGTCGTCTATTAAATCTTGTATTTTTTTATCGTCTAAATCTTTTTCGTTAACTAAATCAAGTTTATTTCCAAATAATACTATAGGTAAATCTCCACAGAAATTCTTAATATCGTCATGCCACTGAGCAACGTGTTCATAACTTTCTTCTTCTCCAGGGGCGTGAGAAAATACAATGATTGCTGCTTTTGACCCTTTGTAAAAAGTAGGGCGCATAAACATAAATTCTGCCTGACCTGCAATATCCCAAAAGAATAATTTGACATTATCGCCCTCTATTTCCTCGTCATATTTAGAAAATTGTGCACCTAAAGTTTTAATATAATCTTTTTGAAATGAACCTTGGGTGTATTTCTTAATTAAAGAGGTTTTTCCTACAGCCCCATCTCCAATTACAGTGATTTTGAATACAAATGCGTTCTCATTTTGACTCATTCAATCACTCTGTTAAATTTTTTTCCGATTATAATTATTAATTTTTAAATTCAGAATTATGTTATTTCTAATGTTTATTAATTTTTATTAGTTGTAGTTTTATAAAAAATTGATATTAAAAAAGTTTATACATTTAATTTGAGAATAATGCCCCTAGATATTAATGAAAGAATTAAAAAAATTATCCATAAATTTTCCGAGAATAATATTTGGATTGCTATTGCTGAATCTTGTACTGGAGGGTATGTTTCACATATGTTAACAAGCATATCGGGAGCATCAAAAACCTTTGAAAGGGGAATCGTTTCTTATGGAAATCAAGCTAAAATTGATATCCTAAAAATAAATCCCAGAGATATTGAAGAATATGGTGCTGTATCAGAAGAAGTTGCGATGCAAATGGCTTATAAAGTGAGAATAATGTCGAAACCATGTGATATAGGTATTGGAATTACGGGCATTGCTGGCCCAAAAGGAGGGAGTCCAGAGAAGCCTGTTGGTTTAGTATATATTGGTTATTCAACAATGAAAAAAACAATAGTTGAAAAACATAACTTTGAAGCAGATAGAATAACATTCAAAAAATTAGTGTTAGAAGAAATTGTACAATTTCTAGAAAATTACTCTTTATAAAACGGAAAATGGTCTTTTAACAAATAATATAAAGAAATATGAATTTAATCTTCGATTAAGTTACCCTCTTCCATTATAATTTTTTTGGTCCCATTTTTATATTCAATTGTAATATTCGCTTTAGGTGCTGTTACAAAATCCCAATGCATTTGAGATATAGATGTACCACCATACATTTTATTTGATCCGAAGGCTATATGGACGCTACCTGTAATTTTTTCATCAGTTAGGATATATCCAATTGCTTCAGTGATTCTTGGGTTACAGCCAATTCCTAGCTCTGCTACGTTATAAGTTCTTATTTCAGCAAGATCTTTCGTTTTATCAATTTCTTCACATTGTTTAAAGCTTGCTATTAGATCTTCCAAATCGTTATCAGTTGAGACCTTATCAATTTGCAGTACTCCATCTTTAAAATATAATTCTACATTTTTTAATATCTTATAGCTATATCTATCAATCGTTAAGGGACAAAAAAGCTTGCCCTCACCCAATTTTTCATTTGGAGCAAAAAAGATTTCTCCCGCTGGTAGATTCCCTCCTAAATCGCCTACAGCGATCATCTCATCTGTTAACATTCCCGCATCATAATTTATTCTGCGATTCTCAATTGAAACCCAACAATCAGTTCCAAATTCATCTTTAATATGAACATTCTTTGCATTTTCAAAAAAATTTCCTAAATTTCTAGTAAGCTCCATTAAATATTCAACAGGAACACTCATACCGTCCACAATAAATTTTTCATATAAGTCATAATTGATACCATAAAAATCTGCTGCTTTTTTTGACGGAAAAGCTGCATAACACCATTTTTTTCCAGGAGCGTACTCCTCTTTGCTTCCATATAAAACATCCTTGATAGGTGCTGAAGCCTTAGATGACGCAAATAATTTATCTCTTGGAAATTTGTTTTGTATTGAAGGGTCTTCATAAGGCTCAATAACGATATACGTGTCTATTGCTTCTATAAGTTTCAAAACATGTTTTGGCGTTTTCTCTAAAGTTTCTATTTTTATATGATCATCTTTAAAAATCATTTCTGAGAAGTAATCTGTGGTTGATGAGATATGTGGTAAACCCCCTCTTCTAAGAACGTTTAGAGCAATTTCCTCTAAGAGTTCTTGACAATAGATTCCACCTCTAATATAAATACACTCTCCTTCTCTAACACTTACACATTTTACAATATTATCAGCGCAGGACTTAATTTTTTTCTTATCAATCATATTATTTTTTAATATAGACTGATTTATAGAGTTCTAGAATTAGTTTGTGATAACATACCCTTTTTTTTCCCAAGCTTCTTTCATTACGGGATTTCGCTTGAGAAACGCGTCAACAACTTTCTTGGGTACGCGATTAAGCGGACAAGATAAATTGACGCATCTGGGACATCTTCTCCCTAGCAAAAGCCCAAAAAAGACAATTAAACTAATCGAGTAAAGTATTATAAAGATATATTGCCTCCCAAGTAACATAAAGATGTATGGATATCCAAAAAAAATTATAAAGCCTAAAAAAAGCTGAATTTTTTCGGAGCGATTCATAGGTTCAGGGTGAAATCTCCACACTTTGAGACTCATGTAGTTGCCAAAGCAATGCAATGATCTACCCTTTTCGGCATAATACGGGCAATGACTGCACAGGATTCGAATCTCCCAGAATTCAAAAAAAACAATCCCAAACGCGATCCATCCTAAAAGATACCAACCATAACCTGCTAAAATAACTCCAGCCAATGCGGGTATGGCGAATAACAGAAATAATCCTATAAAATTTAACAAATACCTTATTTTAAAATGGCATTTTAGATAATCTTTAATAGTGCAATCATTACACTCAGATTTAGGACGCCACGTACAAATATCATAAGGATTTATTTGGTTCTTATTTTTCATGTAATGATACAAAAATTGAATTATTTTATTTTGTAAATTCAATAATTCATATAAAAATAAATTCTTTTAGAACTAATTAAATTTATTATCAAGCTATATATAATAATACATAATACAATCTCTTTCTAAAAATATAGAAATTATAATTTTAAAATGGTCATACGCGAAGCTGGAATATTATTCAGAGGATTTACTTTAGCAAATGCGAGCTATCATAAAACTTCAGTAGAACAAATCGACGCTGATCTTCGTTCTAGTTTATTAATGGCACTCAAAGACTTCGCCGAAATCTCATTTTCAACAGATCTAGTGGAATATTTTGAAATGAAAAAGTATATCATCGCTTTTATTGATGATCAGATCAAACCTTCTGACAGTCCAGAGCCAGAAAGTATAATTTCTTACGCTATATTAGATAAAGAGAAAAAAATAGATAAGCTTATTCACAAAATTGTTCAACCTTCATTGAAGAAGGTAATAGGTCAATTTAAAGCAAAATACGACGGAAAAAATTTGTCTAAAATATCTCAATTTAAAAATTTTAGGAAAAATCTTGATGAAATATTCGGTTCAGATACAAAAACAATCGAACAAAAATTAAAAGGAACTTTTTTTTAATTAAACCTTTTGTTATGCTGAGTAATATATAAATCTAATGCGCTTTTTTTAATGTTTTTAGATACCAAAAGATTAAGGGGAGCGCAATTGTTGCATCTGAAATAACTGTAGAATATTTAGCTTTCTTGCTTACTTTGCCCCATGACATTGCTTCTTGCAACGTAGCACCACTAAGGCCGCCAGTTTCCGGTCGATCCATAGTTATTTGAATTGCATAAGAAGCTGCGTTTGGACAAAATTGAAGCGATTGCATAATAAAATTTTTAGGCACTCCACCTCCAACAATACATACACCAGCTTTCTTTGCTTCCCAAGCTAAATTAACCATTTCGAGCATATCTTTAAAATGGTTAAGATTCAATGTTTGATTATGAAATCCCAATTGCAGCGCTAGTCCTGAGTCTGTAAAAGCTGGACAAAATATAGGTACGTTCTTCTCCGCACAAATTTTTAAAATTGAATTTGTATTATCATGTATTTGTTCTCCTAAATATTTTAGAAATGCGCTCACAGACATATTGTTATCGGGAAGTTCTAATTGCAAAACAAAATTTTCAATCCCTTCATAAACATTATTAGGAAGAAAAACGTCGTAAATTCTATTTATCTCTATTTCACGCAAATCTGCATCATCAATCTCACTCATATTAACATTTCCTTGAAGGTGATGATAACCTAGAGTTTCAGCAATATCGTGCGTTAAGGTTGCTCCAGTTGTAACAAATACATTAATAAAACCTTCCTTAATAAAATCATGGATGATTCCTCGCATTCCTGCAGGTACTAAGGCGCCTGCTAATCCAAAGAATTTAACGCAATCTTTATCATCAACCATTTCTTTATAAATTTTACATGCTAACGCTAAGCGTTTGGCGTTAAATCCCGTATCTTTTAAAGAATTAATTACTTCATCAATTTTTGTATTTTCCGATATTTTAAACTGTTTTACTTTCTTCAATTTTTCTTTAAAATCTTCAAAGGGCATTTAAATCAATTAAATTTTTTTATTATTCGCGATGAAGGATATTAATTCAATTACTAACTTGGCAGCTAAATTACAGGTCATATTATTGGAGAGATCTAAATTTGGTGCAAGTTCTACTAGATCAAATCCTACAATATTAAATTGTTTTGCTAATTCTTTTAGAATTTGCCACATTTCTCGATAAGAAAATCCTCCAGGGATTGCTAAACCTGTGCCTGGTGCTATAGATGGGTCCAATGCGTCTATATCGATCGAAACATAAATATAATTGATATTTGATTGTTTAAAGAAGTCGACGATGCGTTCTATAAATTTTTCTAAACCATCATCAACTAACATATAAGCATCAAGATGTACAATATTCTCCTTATTTGCTATGGTTAACTCTGGAATATCAACGTCTCTCGTTCCCACAATTATGAGATTTTTATTATTTATATATTCTAAGGCGTAAATTCTACGAGTGATTGTTGCGTTGGAATATATATTTTTATCCCATTGTTTGTAGAGATCCAAATGAGAATCAAATATAATTACACCAAATTCACTTCTATTATTAAAATTATTCCCAATCGCTTCTATAACAGGAAAAGTGCAAAAATGATCTCCTCCAATCATTACGAGAACTACATTATTCTTTTGTTTATAAATTTTATTAACGAAATTTTTGATCTCCTTCAAGTTTTTATTAATATTCGTCGATAAAATGTTTATATTTCCAAGATCTACCGCTTTTAAATCAGGTATCTCAAAACCCATTTCAGTAGTAAGTGCCAAATTTTCTGTAATTTCACGTATTTTATTTGGTGCCATTGCTGAGTTAGATGCTTTATTAGACGATAAATAATCCCAAGGGATGCCAAATATTATGAATTCAGTATCAGAATCGATAACTTCTCCAAAATCAAAAAATTTCATGATAAAAATTAATCTCTTTAATTATTTAGTTCTCACATCTCGTCTAATATTTCAATTCCTAAAATATTTAAGCCAATTTTTATTATAATCTGAACGCATTTTATTAATAATAATCTTGCTTTTTCTAATTCTTTATTTTCTGAAATTACTTGACATTCGCCATAAAAAGAATTAAATACTTGACCTAAAGTTAGAAGATATTGAGGTATTAGATGTATTCCATATGTATTGATTGTAGAATCCAATATTTCTGGAAAATAATTTAATTGCTTTATTAAATTTATTTCCTTTTCGTGATTCAATAATTCAAAGTTTATATCTATGCTAATGTTTTCTTTTGATTTATTAATTATTGATTGAATTCTCGCAAAACAATATTGAATATAGGGTCCTGTTTCTCCCTCAAACGAAATGCTTTCTCTTGGATTGAATATAAAATCTGATTTTGGATTATATTTTAATATAAAAAATTTCAAAGCTGCCATTCCAATAATTTTTGCTCGATGCAATTTTTCTTTATTTGAAAGTTCTGGATATCTTTTATTAACTTCCTCGAAAGCCAGATTTTCCATTTCCTCAACAATATCATCAGCATCAACAACCATTCCTTCTCTACTTTTCATTTTTCCTTCAGGTAGACTAATCATTCCGTAAGATAAATGATACTTATCCTCTTTAAAACCCATCATATCTAAAACTGCAAAAAGTTGTTTAAAATAAAGGTCTTGCTCGTTTCCAACGATATAGATTGATTTATCATAGTCAAAATCTTGTTTTTTCAAATAAGCTAAGTAGATATCTTGAGTTATGTAAATTGAGGTTTCATCACTTCTAAGTAAAATTTTATCTGGAAGATCAAATTTATCTTTTAATTTAGCAAATATAGCTCCATCATCTCTTTTCTCAAAAATACCTTTATTTAAGCCCTCAATAATCTTATATTTTCCTTTTAAATAGAAATCTGATTCGTAATATTCTTTATCAAATGTTATATCGAATTTAGCATAAGTTTCTTTGAAACCGTTCAAGGCCCATGAATTTAATTTTTTCCACATTGCTCTTATTTCGGGATCTTCTTTTTCCCATAATTTTAAAAGTTCTTTTGCTTCATTGATTAGCTTTTTATTTTTTTGTTCCATTAAATTATATTTTACATAAAAATCGCCAACAAAATGGTCTGTTTTTTTATCTATAGGTTCCTGATTATTTCCCCATTTCTTATACGCGAGAATGCTTTTACAAATATGAATGCCTCGGTCGTTGTTCAAATTAACTAGGAATACATTATGACCTTTATATTTTAGAAGATTTGAAAGGGCATTCCCTATTAACATGTTTCGTATGTGACCTAAATGAAGCGGTTTATTTGTATTAGGTGATGGATACTCTATAATAATTTTTAGAGGATTTAGTTTCCTTTTATTAATAACTTCTTTAATCTTTCCATAATCATTTTGAAGTTTAAAGATGTTCTCTAAAACAAATTGTGCGTTAACTCTGAAATTCAAATATGGTCCGCTCGCTTCAATCTTATCTAAAAAATCCGGTAAGATTAATTGCTTTTTTAAATTCTTAGCTATAAGCGTAGGGTCCTTTTTTTTATATTTAACTAATGAAAAAGCTGGGAAAGCATATGAAAAATTAATTCCTGATGGTGGAATTTCAATAAAACTTTCGAGATCCTCAATTGAATAGTCATATATATAATTGTTTAGATATTTCGCAATCGTATTTTTATTAATTATTTTCATAGAAGTTAATTAAACAATAATTTATTCAAAGTTCAATAATAATGAAAATTTGTTAAATTTTATCAGTTTTTTACATATTTTATATGTATTGATTGAATTAAATTTAAAATCAAAAAGGTCTAAATAATATAAATATATTTATAAGTTTGAGGAATTTAATAAATTATTAAAAAATCTATCTATTTAGCTAAGAAAAAAAATCCTATATCCAAGATGTTTGACGCGACTTATAAAATAGTTATCTTTGGTGATGCAGGTACTGGAAAAACCACATTAACTCAGAGGTATATGACTAATCTTTTTAAATCCGATTCCAGAATGACTATTGGAGTAGAATTTGAAGTAAAGAGTCTAGAAATTGATGATAAAAAAATTAAATTGCAAATTTGGGATTTTGGTGGGGAAGAAAGATTTAGATTTATATTACCAACTTATGTCAGAGGCGCAGCCGGAGGAATTTTTATGTACGACATAACAAATTATTCGTCTCTAGCTCATATTGACGATTGGTTACTTGTAATTCAAAAAGAAATGAATAAATTATTTCCTATAATTGTAGTCGGTGGGAAAGCCGATCTCGCTGTCGAACGAGAAGTAACAGATGAAGAGGGTATAAAAATGGCCAAATCAAGGGATGTAGCCGCATTTATAGAATGCAGTGCGAAGACAGGGGAAAACGTGGAAAGTACTTTCGAAGCATTAGCTAGATTAATGATGGAAGAATCAGGTTTTTACTAATTTTTAATAATTGATTTAACTCTTATGAAATAAAAAAAATTTAAATAGTTATACTACAAATTTATTGAGTATCTCCATACTTTGCTTTCCAAATTGGATCATTAATTTGTAAAATCCTTCTTTGAACTTTCCCTATCAAATTTTTAGGAACCTCTTCAAGTATTTCGATGTAAAGTGGTCTTTTATAATGTGTCATGTTCTGTTCAGCCCAAGCTTTAATGTCATCAGGAGTTAAAATGGAGCCTGAAATTATTTCAACCCAAGCTTTTACAGCCTCTCCAAACTCGTCGTGTGGTAGACCAGCTACAGCAACCTCAGAAATTTCTGGATGCTTCATAAGAAGTTCCTCTACTTCTTTAGGATACACCGAATAACCTTTATATTTAATAAGTTGTTTCTTTCTGTCTCTAATTTCAATTGTCCCATCTTCATTCATAAATCCAATATCTCCAGTTAAAAGCCATAGTTGACCCATATATTCCTTGATGGTTTTAGCAGTTTCTTTGGGCTCATTTAAGTATTTTAACATTACTTGTGGACCATAAACGCATATCTCACCCGAGTGCTCCTCACCGAAATTCGTATCGTCTGGGTTGCCTAAGCAAATTGGACCTTTAGAAAAGTCCTCTATAGGCCAAATACCCCATTTAGTTCCTGGGACAGGCATCCCGATTACGCCAATTGGGCTTTCACCAAACAGATTTCCAGCACTCACAACAGGTGATGTTTCAGTCAATCCATACCCTTCAACAATATTTCCTCCAGTATTTTTGACAAACGCATCTCTAACTGGTCTGTGTAGTGGTCCTGCTCCAGATACGCATAATATTAACTTTCCCATAACTTTTGGATATTTTTTGATGGCTCTAAATTCTGCTAAATTTTTAAATAAAATTTCTGCTCCCGCATATACTAAACCTTCTGGACACGGAATTTCTTCTATATTTTTGCATAGAACTTCTACTGATGGAGGTCTTGGAAATAGCATGATCCAACCTCCAAACGCAATAGAGGCATTCATAACTACGGTATGAGCAAAACTGTGGAATAAAGGCAGTATCCCTACACTTCCAATACCAGGTTTTTCTCCTCCTAACCAATACATGCATTGTTTAGCATTCGATACAGCATTAAAATGCGTTATCACTGCTGCTTTTGGTAATCCTGTCGTCCCTCCCGTCATTATGTAAGTTACAGGATGAGTTTTAACGTCTATATCCACTTTAGGAACGTTTGGTGTAGTACCTAAGAGATCCATAAAATTGATTGCCCCAGGACGATCTACTTTCCCTTTAGGTATCTTTTTTAAAAGTTTTCCAAGAGCTCTTTTAATCCCTAATCCATGCGCCATATCCGCAACATTAGTATAAATTACTTTTTCTATACTTGATTTGGCTATTATTGGCATAATGTAATGTTCGTACAATGCATCCAAAACGATTAACACTTTAGGTTTAATAATATCTAATTGATGAAGAATTTCCATAGGTTGATATGTAGGATTTATACCAGAAGAAATAGCACCTATTCTTGTTGTGGCAAAATAGCTAATAATATATTGGAAGCAATTTGGTAAATGAAACGCAACAACATCACCTTTTTCAACACCTAAATTAGCTAGAGCCGTAGCTAATGCTAAAACGTGTTGATGAAATTCTCCGTAGGTCATCCAAGTTTCTAAAAAATAGATAAAATTATCGCCCCTATATTTTTCTACTTGTTCGTCTAACATATCATTCATCGTCAT
>JBHLQY010000021.1:0-33109 GCA_048883105.1 Candidatus Thorarchaeota archaeon
ATTTTTCATATAATTCATTATTTGAAATTTTTCCTTTATAAAGGAAAATAAATTGTTTAAAAATTTCATATTTATATAATAAAAAGTTGTAATAATAATCATAAAAAATTTAAAGGTAACTCAAAATGGAAAAAATAAATGAAAGCAATTTAATCAACGCAGAATTAACAAAACAACAATACCTTCGCTATTTTATTTTTGGTATAATATACCTCCACCAAGGATTCATTGAGGTTTTTATGTACACCTACATGGCCTTGTATTTATTAAGTTTCGGCCTTAGTATCTTTCTTATAGGGTTGACTATCGGACTTGGAACCTCTCCTTGGCTCTTTAAAATCTTTTATGGGATGGCGTCTGATCGCAAAGGAAGTAAAAGATGGGGACGAAGAATCCCCTATATGTTAGTAGGTAGCTTTTTTGCTGCAATCCTCTTTTTTACACTAATTCCCGTAAATCCGCTCGCAGCTTGGGTGCTGTTCACATCCATCATATTCGCGGCAAATTTCTTCAATGCTTTATGTGATACAGCTACTGATGGACTAGTTATTGATACTACCTCTCCTGAAAAACGAGGAAGTATACAAAGTTTATGCTGGGGCTCCAAGTTTGTTGGATATATTACTGCTGCTCTTTTAGTGGGATTTATGGTAGAGATATTCAGTTGGACTATCTATTTCGTTTTCATGGGCATTTTTTTGCTCCTTCCTATTCCATTTTTGTTCATAACAAAAGAGCCTCCTTATAAAATTCCGGAAAAATTTCCATTACAAGATTTTAAGGATACTTTTAAGAAGAGATTAGTATGGTTAGTACTAATATTCTTTATTATTTCTGAACTTGGATTATGGATCGTTCTCTCGATGTTGCCTTTATTTCTTTCAATAGAACTAAATCTATCTTTAAGTCTTGTTGGAATTGTGATGGCAGTGGCGTACGGGAGCTTCCTTATAGGGTGTATAATTTCAGGTCCCATATTAGATAGATTATCAAGAAGAATAAGTGTAAGTATCTCAATTGTCTTTCTATCAGTTATTTTTTTTCTTGCTTCCCTAGTCCTAGATATTTTAATGGTATTAGTTATTATTGTATTCGCTGGCATCTCATGGGGGATTTTCCAAATCGTTAAAATGACTCTATCGATGGATTTATGTAAAAAATCGATAAGTGCTACTTTATATTCCATCTATATGAGTATATTAAATATTGGGGGAACATTAGGAACGATTATTGGAGCATTTCTAGTAGAAATGTTGGGCTTTCGTATTACATTCATAATAGCTTCTTTTATAGTATTGTCTACTCTCATTCTGGTCGTTTTTATTAAAGGTACTGAAAAATTATTTGCAGGGGATTCTGAAATCTCTAATTAATAATCTAATTCTCTTTTTTTTTCTAATTTATAGTGAAAAATTAAATAAAAAAATGAAATTTTATCTTTTTCTTAGAAATATGACCTAGAGATCAAGGTCTCTCAACTTCTTAGCGTTTGCTTCTATTTGTTCTGATGTGATAATATAAAATTTCCAGAAGAGGAAGATTCCAATGAATACAATTAACAAAGGAAAAAGCGCTATTTGAATTCTTAATCCCATAAGTTCAGCAGGACTTGTTGATCCTGATTTGTAACCCGTAAATGTTCTCACAATCCAAAATACTATTGCTGTATAGGCAATTCCTATCCGTGAGAAAAATAAATATGTTCCATTATATAATCCCTCCTGACGTTTTCCAGTAGATACTGCTGCCTCATCAATTACACTAGAAAATAATGGCATTGTCATGCTTATTATAGCTCCATCAACACATCCCGCAATAATAAAGATAATAATTGCTAATGGAAGACCACTCGGTCCAACTGGAACAAATAGGAGGGGGATACTCATACAACTCAACAAAACGGCCCCGATTAATGCAACCCGTTTTATTCCAATCTTGAAAGATAATTTATACCAGAAAGGTGCCGCAGCTATAACTGATATTATATAAAACAATAAAATAATTTCACCTATTTTTGACATTTGCAAAATATCTTCAACAAAAAAAGGCAATGAAGCCATAACAAGTCCCATAGCGGAAGTATAACAAACATATAAAGCCATATAACCAATAAAATTTTTATCCTTCAAGGTAGTTCTCATCCCTGTGAAGAAAGGTACTGCTTTTTCTTCACCTAGTCGAGCTCGACGTTCTCTTATTTCTGGTCCTTCACGTACACCAGGTATCATTAACAAAAAGATACCAATACTAACTCCAGCAATTACAAACGCTTGGATTGCCCATCCAGTTTCTCCACCAAGCATCTCGATAATTAGTACAGGTATTAGTATACCGAGTAAAATTCCAATCGTTTCAAGAACAGTTGTAATTGTACCGGCTATTCTTCGATCCTTACTATTGCGAAATTTATCAGGAAAAAGCGCTACTCTATTGATATCAAAGAGTGAAAACACAGCATCATAAAGGCACATAAAAAATAATAGCCAGAAAAACACTCCTAAATGTCCTATTTGGCTGATTGAAGGAGCCATAAAGAGAAAAATAACAACAAAGCACCAAGGGATCCCACCCATAATAATAAATGGAAATCGTTTACCCCAACGACTCGTTAAACGTTTTGATTTATCGCAGAGATAACCTAAAAGTGGATCATTAAACATATTAAATACCATATAGATGATCATAGCAATGACATATAAAGTGATATCCAAACCGACTACTGTTTGATAGTAATAAGGTAACTGTTGAGCATACAATTGAGCCATCATTAATCCGATAAAATTTCCAAGCTGAAATGATGTAATTATCTTCTTTGGATATCTATTTACTATAAGCTCATCGTTATCCTCTCGTACTGCTTCCGTCATAAATTTACTCTCTAATTTTGATTGCTACTAATTTTTTATAATTTTTTTCTTAAAGGCATTCCAGATAATGATCTAGTAAAAACTCCTTTATTAAGCGCAAGGACACCATTTACAAAAACATACTCAACACCCTCGGAATACAACCTTGGATTTTCGTAAGTAGCCTTATCAATTATCTTATTTGCGTCAAAAATGGTGATATCTGCCCAATAACCTTCTTTAAGCAGACCTCGATCTCTTAATCCCAATTTTTGAGCGGGATATGAGGTCATTCTTCTTATTGCATCGTGTAATGTAAGTAATTTCTCTTCTCGAACATATTTCCCTAATACTTGTGTAAAAGTACCATTGGTATATGGATTTGGAAAAAATTCAGAATCTTCTGGAAGTATCCTCCCATCTGAAGCGAACATTGTAAGCGGATGGGTAATTGTTATTATATTATCTTCTTCAGTTATCGAAAGGTATGTCCCTCCTACTGCACCTTCTTGTTCTATTAAAACATCAATTACAACCTGTCTTGGATCTATATTTTGTTCTATTGAATTTTGATAGACTGTTTTTCCATTGAATACTTTACTTTTTGGTGCATTTATGTAGACTTTTTTCCAATCTTCTCTTTTTTCTATTTTTAAAAAACTCTTCACAATTAAATCAATTTCTCCGTAAATCTTATTTTTTAGATCTGTATCTGTTTTAGATTTCTTTAATATATCAATCGCTCTCGGAATATCCACTTTTTCTTTGGAAAGGTAAACCCATGGTGGTGTTAATACAAATAAAAAAGTATGATTAGATGCTTGAGGAAAAACGTCAAATGTGATATCTAAATTTTCTTCACGAGCTTTCTCTACATATTTATAAGCCTTTCTTATATCTCCGCGCCAAAATCCGAATGGTTTAAAATGATTAATTTGAACTGGTATTCCTGATTTAGCGATTTTAATTGCTTCTTTAGTAGCTTTAACTAATCCATTAGCAAATCCTCGAAAATGAGTAGCATAAATTCCATCATATTTATTTACTACCTTGCAAAGTTCAATTATTTCATCAGTTTTTGCAAAAGAACCCGGTGGATAATCTAATCCTGTAGACATACCAAAAGCGCCATTTTTCATCTCTCCCTCAAGGAGTTCTTTCATCTCCTCTAACTCTTCGGAAGTTGGTGCTTTATTATTTAACCCTAAAACATTAGCCCTTATCATTGAATGACCAATTAATGGTATCACATTAATAGGTATTCCTTTTTGTTTTAAAGCCTCTAAATATTCATTCAAATTTTGATATACAAATTCTTTTTCAAAATTTTCATCTGCTCCAAGAATTGCTCCAAACATTTCAATATCATCTTTTTCAATTTTATCTGGATTTATTGGTGGTATCATAGAAAAACCACAGTTCCCTATAACGTGAGTTGTAACTCCTTGTGTTAATACATTTTCACCTCGGCTTAAAAAAATAGTTTGATCTGAATGAGTATGAATATCAATAAAACCGGGTGAAACTATAAGTCCTGAGGCATCAATCACCTCTTCAGCGTTATCTTCTCTTACCTTCGTTGCGATTTTTTCAATTTTTCCATTATCAACTAACAAATCCGCTTTAAACCACGGATTTCCCGTTCCATTAACAACTCTTCCATTCTTGATTAAATAAGATTTTAGAGTCAATTTAATCCCCTTCATTAATTTTTATTTATAACTTGCTTTTTTTCCATATATAAATGTTGAATTTTTAGTAAAACTGATGAATTTTTAAAATGATATATCAAATTAAAAAACAATGAATAAAACTTAAATTGAAAAATACAATTCAATCAGAAATTTAAAAAAAAAGAGAATTCCTTACTAATTTAAAATTTTTTACATCTTATGAGACTCTCTTGCGATTATCTCGTTTTGCAGTTCTCTTCCAATCGCTGTAAAGTAAGCGTTGTATCCTGTAACTCTAACTAGCAGATTTTTGTAATTCTGTGGATGCTTTTGAGCGTCTTTTAACATTTCGGCATCTAACATGTTTATTTGCAAGCATGTTCCTCCATTTTCAACATAACCTCTTATGTACGATTTAAATTTCTCTTTATGTTCTGGATCTACAAGAATACTGGGATTAAACGTTATCGTATGTGAAGCACCGTTAGGTAAATAGTTAATATATTCTCCTGTGTCAGTTTTACCACCTAAGGCTATTCCAACAGAATTAGTAACAGAAGTGGGACCTTTTGTATCTGCTCCATTTGTAGGGCAAATCGCGTTTGATAAGAAAGTCCCTCTATTTCGACCATTTGGAGTTGCCACTGTAAAATGAGCGTCTGCTCCAGCCCAATAATTCCACGATAACATTCCTGGACGATATTGAAAATTAGTTGGCGTTTTATATTTCCAACATTCGTCCGTCCATGTTTTCATAATCACTCTTGCTAGTTCATCAGCATCATCTTCGTCATTTCCGTATTTTGGAGCTTTATTTTTTAGATATGTCTGCATAACTTCATATCCTTTGAAATCAATCATTAATGCTTCTTTGATTTGAGATATTGTGTATTTTTTATCTTCATAAACTAGCTTTTTAATAGCTAATAAGGAATCAACCGTAGTAGCAAATCCTACACCTTCAACTGTTACAAAACTTAATTCTGGACCCCCATTTCTAACATCTATTCCCTTTTCTATACACCCTTGAACGAAAGTTGATAAATATGGAGTAGGGAGAAATTCTCCGCGAAGTTCTTCACATAAATTATTCGTATCTACTGTGTATTTTATTATGAATTTGATTTGTTCTTTCCAAGCGTTCCAAAACGCTTCCCATGTTTTAAAATTTTCGGGTTCACCCGTTTCTGGACCAATTTGTTCACCAGGTTTTGTAGCATTGTCGTTTCCTGGCATATTTCTTCCATTCCAAAGTGTTAATTCTATGCTTTTGGTCAGATTAGGATTACAATTGACCGTTCCTGAACGATCATTTCCTTGCATAGTGTTTTCTAAACAACCAACACAAGCATAGTTCCAAGCTTCTTTTTTAGGTATTCCTTCTTTAACCATACCAGCAATACTCCTCTCATCAAAATTTATTAGAAAAGGGGCTCCTTGAGACCTCGATACAATTTCAATTATTACATCAAGCAATCTATCTGGAGAATTTCTATGTAATCTTACGTTTGGTTTTGGCTCTAATATAGGTGACCACTCATCAATAACCTCTAAAATTGTATAAGTTAATTCATTCGTCAAATCTTCTCCATTCGGTCCACATCCAGATAAAGTCATTAATTGGCCAAACGCAGATGTAATTCCTTGCTTGCCAACTCTTACCATGGCATCATACACAGTATTACAATGGAACCAGAAGCTTCCTAATATGTCTTTGGCAAATTGTTTTGTAATGTTTTTCTCGTCTATAACATCTTTTTTAAATAAAGACCATAAATGTTGATCTGTCCTACCAAAAGAAAGTCCAGGTCCGGGGTAAGATTCTTCTGCCATTACTAGCATATGTGTAAGCCATATCGCTTGAACTCCTTGCCAAAAGGTTTCTGCAGGTTCCCACGGGACGCGTTCCAAATTTTTTGCCATTTGTTCAAGTTCTTCAACTCTTTCAGGAGTGGAGGCTTCAATTTTTAATCTTCTACATTCTTCAGCATACTTTTTTGCCAATTTTCTCGGGATCTCAGCAGCCATTATCATTGCTCTAAGTTCTTCTCCTTTTGGACTATTTTTATATTCTTCACTTAATTTAGAGTAGCTTTCTCTTGCTTTTTCATAATAAAATTTAAATCCTTTTTTAACAATAGTCTCGTAATCGGGAATGATATGGCCTGGGATAGCACCGAGATTTCCAAAACCAGATTGATGATATTTAAAAACTTCGTCTCTATTTCTTATATTTTTTTTCCAATACTCTTTTGCTTCTTTTTGATTAAGACATTTCGATAATTGCGTGTTAAACCGTCCCCCAGCAATTAAATCATTTTCAGAAATAATTTCTTGGGGAATATAATTGAGCATAACGTCTTCAAAAAACATTATTCTACGTTCTGGTAAGGATAATTCCCAAAATTCTTCAAGCAATTTAACCGGTGAAGCCACCGATCTAAAGGAAGAAGCAAAAACTCCTTTGTCTTTTTTTCCTAAAATTTGAATATAATAAAGAACTTCGGGTGAGTTATAATAATCTCCTTCACAAAAAATTATATCCCAATCCGTACTAGTCGTGAATGGTGTAAATTCGTTATTCCATTCTCTTTCTGCGCCCTTAAAATAATAATCTCTTAACCATTTTGATCTTGCAGATAAGTCGTGAGGTTCAGCAATCGGAAATTTTGGTTCTTCTTTTAATATTCCCCCCTTTTTTTCAGTATCACTCAATTTTTTATCTCCTTAAACTTTTAGTCTGTTATTTAAGATCAAATTATATGATTGATTATTTATAAGTTGTTTTTACAGAATATAAAAATATATTATATTAGAAAAAAAAAATGATATTAAATTAAATAAGTAGAAATTATTTTAACCTTTCTTCTGAAAGTTTTAAATGATCAGTCTCTACTTCTACAAAAGCTTGAAAAATCTCTTTAACACGAGCATTTTCGGCTTCTGCTGCCGCTTGGCTGTAAAATTTAATGGCTCTATCTTCACGACTATGGGATTCTTCGAGATTTGGCTTATATTCTGGTGGACATTTATCGTATTTAGGGAATTCCACTTTATCTAATTTTAGGATCTTTTTCCAAACTGAAGCATGCTCGCCTTCTACTTTAGCAAGAATTTTAAATAATTTCTGACCATCTAATTCTGGGGTTTTCTTACTAGCACATTTATAGAAAATATTATTAGAAATTTCGACTTCTAACGCTTTTTCAGAGTTGGCTTTATCTTTTTCATTTAATTGAACATCCCATGCTCCTGTATCATCGTATTCATTTGAGTTTATAAAGAACTTTTTGTATGCACCACAGAAAGGGCAACGAGAGGGCGCTTCTTCTCCTATATAGGCTTCACCACATATTTTGCATACAAATACTTGAACAAAAATTTTTTTCACCCTATTTTCTTTTTAAATCTTAATTTTAAAAAATTACATTTGTGTATGGTTTTAGTTATAAGGTTTGAGATCTTAAAAATATTGAGAATATTTATAGTTTTGACTTAAAAATTAAAAGTATAATCATTCTTAAAAGCAATTATTAAAAACAAATAAAAATAAAAAGAATTATAAGACCTTTATTTGAGTATTATCAATAATAATTTGATCTTTCTTGTATAGAGTTATTGGAATTGACCCAGGCAGCTTAACATGGGATTTTTTTGGATTAGAAGATAATAATATAATATTAGATACTTCAATACCCTCCAAAGAATTAATGAAAGATCCCCAAAAAGCTATTACTGTCATAAAATCTGTTGAAAATATTGATTTAATGGTCGCTCCGAGCGGATTTGGTCTTCCATTAAAAAATGTAAGTGATTTGACGGAAAAAGATATTTTTTTCACATTGTTGAAATTCGAACAAAAGGATAAGGAAAAACTAGTAGGACTCGGAGAAATTTTACGATTAATAAAATCAGTAAAAATCCCGGGTATTATTGTTCCAGGAGTTAAGCATTTACCAACTGTCCCAAGATATCGAAAAATTAATAAAATCGATATGGGAACCGCCGATAAATTATGTACTTCTGTTGTCGGAATAAGAGATCAAATCGAAAGATTTGAGGTAAAACCTGATAATGTTAATTTCATTCTGGTTGAGGTGGGTTATGGGTTTACCGCTGTTCTTGCAATAGAAAATGGTCAGATAATTGATGGTATCGGAGGGTCAAACATTATGGGATTTAGAGCCTGTGGCAGTTTAGATGGGGAATTAGCATATTTAATTAAAGAGATAAAAAAAAATAATATTTACAAAGGTGGTGTTGCGTCAATTGCTGGCTATTTAGATTTAAGTTTAAAGGAAATAACATTATTAGCTGAAAAAGACATTCAAATAAAAACTGCTCTTAAAGCTTATATTTCGAGCGTTAAAAAAGCTGTCTTTGGAATATCTTCCTCTTTTTCAAGTAAAGAAAAAATAGTGGAAATATTATTAGCTGGACGAGGTGCTGAGTTGAATTATTTAAGAGATCGATTCATTCGAGGATTGAAGGATGTTGCACCTGTAAGAGTAATGAACTCTTATAGTCAAATTGCTAAACGTGCCGCACAAGGAGCTGCTTTTATAGCCAAAGGAATTTTAGGCGAAAATGATCTATTTGAATCAATTATTAATAACTTAAAAATCAAAGAAGCTTCCGGTACTATTTTAGATGATATTTTTATACCATTTAATAAAGAAAAATTGATAAGTGATTTAAATTAATATTCTCATCATTACTGGATTAAAAAGTTATCCAACAATTGAGAAAGTGATAAAGCAAATTAAGGAGCATAAAATTACCTTAGAAAAAGCTCCTGTATCTATATCTGCCTTTCTCTCAGAGGAATTAACAGAGACCATATTAAAAAATAAATCGCTTTCTGAATACATTTTAGTTTTGCTTCCAGGATTTGTTCAATGGGATACAACTAATTTGGAAAAGAAATTTTCACTAGATATTAGAAAAGGACCTGAATTTGCTTCAGATATCCCTATGATCATAAAAAATCTTGATAAAATTAATTTATCAAATAAAATCCCGGCAAACAAGTTGTTTGAGATTTCTGGAGAAAAAGAATATGAAAGAATTGTTAAAGAACAGATTGAACGAGCTAAAAATAATATTGGACATCATACTTTTTATATCAACGAACAAAGGTCAGATCTTATAATTGGTCGTAATCTTCCTCCACCTATTATAGCAGAAATCGTAAATTGTACGGAAAAAAGCGACACAAACATTATTAGAAAAGCAAAACATTATATCGGTTCTGGAGCGGACATTATTGATATTGGTTGCGTGTCAAATAAACCAAACCCAGAAAGAGTAAAGCAGATTATCAATCTTATAAGAAATAATTTTAATGTCTTAATTAGTATAGATTCGATGGAACCTAATGAAATTATGGCTGCCGTTGATGATGAGATTGATTTAATTTTAAGCTTAGATTTAGGGAATTATAAAGACTTTATAAACATTCCCAAAGATATTCCTATTGTTATACTCCCAACTAATGTTAATGCTGGCTATTTCCCTAAAGACCCCGAAACTCGAGTAAAAAATTTATTTAAATTAACTGAAGAACTACAAAAAAGCGGTTTTAAGAAGTTAATTGCTGATCCTTTGCTAGAAACACCAATCGCTCCAGGAATTTGTAATTCGTTAGAAACTTATTTTCTGTATAATAAAAAAATTAAGGAAGAAAAGTACCTACATATGGAATTACCACAATTTTTTGGGATTTCAAATGTCGTTGAGTTAATGGATATTGATTCCGTTGGAATAAATGGTTTATTAGCAAGCATAGCAGTTGAATTAGATATGGGAATATTATTTACAGTTGAGCATAGCACTAAATTAATGAGAGGTGTTTCTGAATTAAAAGAAAGTGTTAAGCTAAATTACATCTCAAAACACAAGAAAACACCCCCAATCAATCAAGGAATATCTGGAGTTTTTAAGGCAAAGGGCAAGACCGCCCAAGAAACACCAAAAATCTATGAAGAAGATGCGATTATAGTAGATCAATTGAATCCAGAATACATACCAGATGAAAAGGGATATATTAAGATTTATATCAATCATTACGTAGGCAATATTTATGTATTGCATTTTTCTAATGATCATAAATTACTTAATACTTTAATTGGGACAAATGCGGAAGCATTAAGTAAAAAAGCAATCGAAATGAACATTACTAACAATATTCAGCATGTAAACTATTTAGGTAGAGAACTCAGTAAAGCGGAATTTTCTCTATTCTCGGGAAAACCTTATATTCAAGATGTATAAATATGAAAAAATAAAAAAAAAATTATCTTATTTCAAAACAAGTTTTCATATCCAATCCTGCTTCCAAAAGTGGCGTAAATTTTTCCATCGTTTTTCCTAAATTTGCCATATGTAATTTTAAGGCCGTGTCATCAGCGTACTTTTCGTAAAAAATTATTGTTCTCTTCTCTTTTACTCCCTTTACGGTATGTGCGATATATTCTAAAGTTTCTGGCTCAGTTTCTTTTACTTTTGGGATAATTTCTTTCAAAATTTCAATAGCTTCTTCCATTTTTCCTTCTTTTACTTTTACGGAGGCAATTATCGTTACCATTTAATTAATCACCTTTTTGATGATATAAATTATTAATTATTATTATTAATTTAAATAATTTTAATGGGTAAGAAAAAAAAAATAATTTCTGTAATTTTCATAATCCTTTTAATTATTGGGATCGGAGGTCTTCTCAGATGTATAACACTTTTCTACGATTCCTTCTGTTTTAAGAATTTTGATTGCGATCCCGACTGGGAAGAACCCGAATATTATAAAGATGGAATAGCTGATAGCTTGGTTGAGGAATGTGCTCGATACGGGGCTGATTATCTTGTTTTTAATCAATATTGTAATGGTAAATTTAGATATCTTTATGACGCAGAAGATGACGAGTACGACGATTCAGAATATAATATTGTGAGACATGCTGGAACGTGTTATGCTCTATTAGATCTATATAAAGAATTAGACGAGGAGCAATATTTGCAGGCTGGAGTTGCTGGTTTGGATTATTTATGTTCATTTACTCATATGATCTCATCGGATAAATGGGCAATTGATTGGGGTGGTAAAATAAAAGTTGGAACTATCTCACTTGCTATATTAGGAATGGTTCGTTATTGGGAGACTACGGGAAATGAAAATTATAATATCTACGTCGAGAATTTCGCTAATTTTATTGTTTCTCAGCAACGTGATGACGGAGCTTTTGCTGGAATTTACGGAGAGCGAAAAGAAAACCGATATTATTCGGGGGAAGCTTTTTTTGCTCTCGCTATGGCCTATGATATGCTTGAGGATAGAAGCTATCGTAGAGCGATGAAAGATGCTCTTGATTATTATTGGTCAGACGATTATGAATACGATGATGCTGCTTTTATTCCTTGGGCTTCGTCAGGTTGCGCAAAATGGTATGAATTAACTGATTATTCTAGATTTCGAGATTTTTGTTTTAATATGACCGATACTCAAATTTCTAGACAAAATCTAATACATGATAAAGATGAATTAGGCAATGAACTCTATGGTTATATTCTAGGTCCTACAGTAAACACAGGCGTATATTTAGAAGGTATAGGAGACGCTTTAAGAATTGCAAAATTAATAGATGATTATAAACGAATTGCGGAATACTCCAATAGCCTAAAAGCTGGAATAGAATGGGTGTTATCGCTTCAGTTTCGAAAAAAATCACAATTAGCTTGTCCTAATAGAGGATATGGTGGATTTCATAATGGTTTTACTATAAAACATGCCAATCATATTCGTATAGACTATAATCAACATGCGATATCAGCACTATTGAGAGTATTAAGAGAATTTAGCGACGCAGAAATCGAAGCAATTCAAATTCGAGATGGTATTGTTGATTTTGATCCTGAACGCAGCGATCAACCATTCAATTTGATAAAAATCGTTCCTTTAATTGTTGTATTGGTAATAATACCACTCTTGTGCATATATTATTATATGAAAAAAAACTTATTTTAAAAATTACTTTTTCGCAGAAAAAAGTGAGTTATTTAATAATATTTTATAATATTATAAACAGTATCTCTCTGAGCAGGGCGTTTACCGGCAGATTTAATAATATTTATTATTTCATTCGGAGACAAATATTCTCCATATTTCGCACCGGCGCTTTTCGATATATTTTCTTCCATGATAGTCCCTGAAAAATCGTTAACGCCGTAATTTAAAGAAACTTGAGCAAATTTCGGACCTAATTTTACCCATGAAGTTTGGATATTATCAATATAGTTGTTTAAAAACAATCGGGAAACACAGAACAGCTTTAAATCTGCTATTCCATAACTATGTTTAATCGGATATTCTTGTTTTAGTAATATTGAATTTTCTTTAACAAAAGGTAATGGAACAAACTCACTAAAACCTTCAGTTTCTCGTTGGATATCCCTCAATATTTCTAAATGTGCAATTCTATCTTTTAAATCCTCGACATGACCATACATAAGAGTTGACGTAGTTGGAATACCCAAATTATGGGCTGTTGTAATAATCTCTTTCCATTGAGATACGGACACTTTATTTGGACAAACAATTTTTCTTATTTTTTCAACTAATATTTCTGCGGCTGTTCCTGGTATTGAATCTAAACCGGCGTTCTGCAATTCTTTTAATGTATTCTCAATCGTATCACCATATAATTGAGCCATATAAAAAATTTCTTGGGGCGAAAAGGCGTGAGTATGAATCCTCCTATCAACATCCTTGACCGTTTTCAAAATGTCCAAATAGAATTCAAAATTTACTTCAGGATTTATCCCCCCTTGAATACACACTTCAGTGCAATTATTAAATTTTGCCTCGATAACTTTGTCTCTAATCTCATCAATCGTTAATAAAAATCCTAAGTTTTTATTGGGAACGCTAAAACAACAAAATTTGCAACCTTGAAAACAGATATTTGTAAAATTAATATTTCGATTTATTACAAAAGTTACTAAGTTTTTCTTTTTCTCATAACAAATCGTATCAGCGATATTTTGTAAGGCAATAAATTCCTTTCCAGTAACTTTAAGCAGTTCAAAGCCTTCTTCTGAAGTTAAATCATCTTCTGAATTGAGAGCCTTCTTAAGAATTGATTTGATTTTAGGGTTAATACGATTAAAAAATTCATTTGTTAACATTTAAATGAAACTCTCAATTCTTTTTTTAATACTTACGGGACAGAATTCGCTCTTTTTTATAAATCTATCGTAGATAGGAAGTCTTTCTTTAAGCACAAATCCTAATTTTTTACAAACATGATTTAAATCATCAATTTGAGGCCAAGGCATATCTGGATTAATATAATCTATAGTGAATGGCGATATTCCTCCAAAATCATCAATGCCCATTTCAATAAAATCTTTTTCAAATCCAGAGATTAAATTTGGTGGAATTTGAACGGCAATTTCGTTTTGAAAAATTAACTTTGCTATGCCAGTTATTTTCAACAAATCTTCAATTAATAATGGGTTTTCAGGATGATACTGAATCCCCTCTTTATACACAAAATTTTGAATTATAACTTCTTGGATATGGTCGTATTTCTTGTTTATTTTTTTAATTAAATATAGATCATTTACTCTATTTTCAAATGTTTCTCCAATTCCTAACAATAATCCAGTAGTAAACGGGATTTTTAACTTGCCAGCATTTTTAATATGTCTTATTCTATTTTCAGGTAATTTTCCTGGAGAAAATTCATGAACTCCTCCTTTCTTGAGAAGTTCCATGCTCGTACTTTCCAACATTAATCCCATACTAGCGCTATAATTTTTTAAATCTTTTAATTCCTCGTAAGTAAGTAAACCTATATTAATATGTGGTAAAATATTCAAATCCAATAAATTTTTACATATATCTTTAATAAATTCGATATAATCACTATAATTTCTTTTCTCTAATTCTTTTTTAACTTCTTCAAAAGTATCAGGACGTTCTCCAGACATTAAAAGAGCTTCTTTACAATTATAGCTAATTGCCTTCTGGATTAACGTTGTCAGTTGATCATTATTCAATAGTATAATGTTCTCATTACCCTTTATTTTAGGTACTTTATAGTTATAAAAACAATATCCGCAAAAGTTTTGGCAATAATTAGAAAGAGAAATAGTAAAGTTCTTAGAATAAGTAATAATATTTTGCTCTTCTTTAGGGAGTAATTCTCTAATCTCCTTAACTTTTTCTTTTATTTTTTTAATTGATAAACTGTTAAAATAATCTATTTTTCTTATGTTGTTCATTATTCTTATTTTTTATATTTTAAAATTACATAATTATCTCTATTAACAACACCAATTAATTTAAATCGTGGAGCATGAACCATTTTCTCGAAACCATCACCCTCAACTAAACTGATGGCATTTTTTCCTCCTATAATCCATGGCGCAACAGTTATTCTCAATTCATCTACTAAATTATTCTTGATAAAACTCCAATTTAAATTCCCTCCTCCTTCTAATAAAATCGATTTTATACCTAAATCATATAAGAGGGGCATGAGGTTTACTATATCAACTTTATTTCCTTTTCCTGATTGAATAACTTTTACGTTTTTAGCTTCAAATTCTTTAATTTTTTCGGTTGGTGCATTTTCAGTTGTACATATAATTGTTGAATAAATTTCAGGTTTAAAATCAATTACTTTCGAATCAATCGGTATAGATAAATTGCTGTCTACTACAATCCGATAATATCCTTTATGTTTGTAAAATTTAATATAGAGTTTTGGATTATCCTTCAATATAGTTCCTTTTCCAACCATAATCGCATCCACATTCGCACGAATTTTATGCACTTCTCGCCAGTCTTTTTCATCAGATAGCTCAGGATCACCTGTTTTTGAAGCAATTTTACCATCAATCGTCATTGCTGTGCTTAAAATTATATAAGGTTTATTAACTTCTTTCAAATACTAATTCTCCTTTTATATATGTTTTTTTAATATTTTCGGATTTTGTTCTTTGAGTGATTATGTTAAATATATTATCATTATCTAAATTATATGAAAAGAAATTAATATCATTTAGATCAATCATAAAAAGATCGGCTGATTTCCCTTCTGAAATCGAACCAAATTTATTTTCAAACTTGAAGTTTTTTGCGGCGTTAATAGTTACCATTTTTAATAAATCTTTAGAAGTTAATTGGATATTTTCATCATAGCTACATAAGACTCTCGAAATTCTGTAGAAATATCGCAGTTCTTCAAATAAATCAGCATTATTAACCATTAAGTTATCCGTTCCTAACGAAATACGAATTCCTAATCTTAAAATTTCCGTAATAGGAGGAAATCCTGATCCAAAATATCCATTACATCTGGGACATAGAATTAATGATTTTTTTTTTTTTTTAATTTTTTCTAAATCCTCTTTTATAAATTTAGTTCCATGGACGATTACGTCAACAAGATCATCGTTAACCATATTTCTTATTAAATTAATATTACGATTGTTCTCAGCACAATGACAAGCAATTATTTTTTTGAATTTACGTTTAGAATCTATTACCCATTTTTTATTTGTTTCTGTTATTTGGTGATAACTTGCTAATCCTACTCCCTCTGCTAAATTAAAGATAGATTCAATTTCACTCTCATCCTCGAATCGTCCTAAAATTAAATAATTTATTGGACTTTGCTTTAAAGCATTTTTCAAAAGATTTACACCATCAATCCCTCCTTCTCTAAAATCAATAAAATAAGTGATTCCATTTGAGAGCATTTCTAAAGCTGCATTTTGAATACCTTTAATTTTAATATCTTCTGGAGTTTGTCTAAGTATTTTATGCTTAAGACCAAAAGGAGGTGCTACAATCTCATGTAAATCTTTATTAAATCCCATTTCTTTAGCGAAATTGTCAGCAATATGGATATGTGAATTAATCAAACCTGGTATCATTAAATAATTTTTATTTTCAGGAGCAATATCCAAGATTTTTCCCGGATTTTCAAAATCTATATTTAAAATTTTTCCTTCTTTATCGATTTCCAAAGATACATTCTTTTTTAAATCTAAATTTTCTCCTATGAGACCAAATTTACTAAAAATTTGAGAATTAGGCATTTATTCCTCGAATTTTTAAAGAGTGTATTAAAAAATAATATAATTTAGTATTAAATTATAATTAATTAGAGCAAAAAAAAATTAACTTATTTATATCGGTGGCATATTATTCCTGATTTCGAGAAGGATTTACAAAGTTCGAAACCTTCATCGATAGATTTACCACTTGATAAAGTTGGTATTGTAGGTCTAGAAAAAAAAGTTGAAATTGTACAAGAAAATAAAAAATATTCATTTTATCCTAGAATTTCTGCTTTAATTTCTCTTCCAGGTCAACAACGTGGAATCCATATGTCTAGAACCTCAGAGACTATTGAGGAAGTTATAAATGAAGTTATTTTTGATCCTACTCCTACTATTGAATTTGTGGCTTATAGAATTGTCAAGAAATTGTTGGAGCGCCATCACTACTCTAAAAAAGCTGAAGTGAAATTAGAGGGAAAAATCATTGTCCAACTCAGGGAAAGCGAAGAAAGAAATATACAGAAAGCTTATGATATAAGTTCTTATGTAAAAGCAAAAAGATGTGATTCTGGAGAAATTGATTATAACTATTATATCGGAGCAAGCGCCGTTGGTATAACTGTCTGTCCATGCGCTAAAGAAATGTCTCAAGAATATTCTGCAGAGGTTATTAAAACGAGAGAAGATATCAACATTTCTGACGAGGATCTTAAAAAATTGATTAATATTTTACCTTTTTCCTCACACAATCAACGTTCAAAGGGAACTATTACTGTTCAAATTAAAGATTTAGAAAGTCACAAGATTGATGTTTTAGACATTATAGATGTTATAGAAGAGAGTATGAGTGGAAAAATACAAAGTGTTTTAAAAAGACCGGAAGAAGCTGAATTAGTTAGAACTGCTCATCTCAAGCCATTGTTTTCTGAAGATGTTGTAAGAGAAATGGCTAAAAATTTTGTAGCGAAAAATTTTCAGAATTTAGAGGACGTTTTTGAAATTATATTCAAAATAGAATCAGAAGAATCAATCCATCCTCATAATGTTTATGCTGAACTAACAACTACCATAGGAGAGCTAAAAAGAAAAATTAAAAGACTAATTTAGAATTCTCATGGATATTATTAAAGGGATTGAAGGCGATTATATTGAAACAAAAGATAATTTATTTTTTGATGTAAAAGGCATCCTTCATCCAAAGGATCGAAAAATTTGCTTTATAAGATTCTATCCTCATTCAGATGGAGATAGAGTAAAAAATAGAAAAAGATATAAAAAAATCTATGATTTAAAAGAAAGATACGAGTTTTTAAGAAAAGATTACCCAAAGTATCTCTTTTTCTCCCAGCAACTTGATTTAGAATTACAAGGAGTCAAAAGTGAAGATATTAAAAGAATCTATGCCCCTAGGGAATATTTTAAGAAAATATCTGGTAAATCCAGTTTATCTATCATCGAAAAATGTTCAAAAGAGTTATGTGAATTATTTATATCTGAAGGAGGAGTACCTAATAATTCAATAGGAATAACTGGCTCCTCTATGATTGGTTTAAATAAAGATGATTCTGATATTGATTTGATTATTTACGGCACGGATGTATGCTTTAAATTTCAAGACAGATTGAAAGTTATATTGAATTTACATAGAAATTGCAGAAAATATAATATGCAAGAATTTCGTTCTCATTACGAATGGAGAGTTGGAGGTTCTGATATACCTTTTGACAATTTTATACAATGTGAACAAAGAAAACTTCATCAAGGAATTTTTAAAGATTTTAAATTTTTTATCCGATATATAAAAAGCCCTGAACACTGGCAAGGAAGTTTTTACGATTATAAATATAAGAATTGCGGCAGAATTAAACTTAAGGCAAAAATCCTAGATGATAGAGATTCGATATTTACTCCATGTTCATATAAAATTAAAGTTATTAAAATTCTTGAAAGTGATATCCCATTTAGTGGGTTAAACCCAAACAATATTAGCGAAATTAATTCTTTCAGAGGTAGATTCTGCGAGCAAGCAAAAAAAGGAGAATTAGTGCTCGTACAAGGAAAATTAGAAAACGTGAATTTTCAAGATAAAAAGAAATATTTTCGAGTATTATTAAACGATCAAATCCAAGATAGGATGCTTCTTTCAGATAAATAATTTTCTTACCCTTTTAATTGACTTTTTTTATAATTTTGTTCAATTACACTTATTTTTTATATTTCTTTTATTATTATTAGAGCTAATAATGAAGAAGATTGATCGTTATAAAGAATTAGTTGATATCGATCCTGATGATGTTGATGCGTGGATCAATTTGGGTGATGGGTATTACGATGAAGCTAATTATGCCAAAGCATTAGAATGCTATGAAAAAGTAGTAGAACTAGATCCTTATTCAAGCGAGGCGTGGAATAATATAGGGCTCTCTCATTCTTATAATGGAGATTATAAGAATGCCATTGAATCTTATAAAAAAGCTATAAACCTTGAACCTGATGATGCGATAGCATATTATAATTTGGGATACTCTTACGAAGATTTGGAAGAGTATGATAAAGCAATTAAATATTACAATAAAGCTTTAGAATTAGACCCGAGTTATACTGATGTTTTGAATAATATTGCATTGATATACTGGAATAAAAATATGCACGATGAGGCAATTCAATGTTATAAAAAGGCGTTAAAAATTGATCCTGACAATATTCTTATTTTAAAGAATTTAGCACAAATTTATTACGATAAAAATGATTACGATAATGTTATATTCTACTATAATTTAGCTCTTGAGTTAGACCCTAATAATGCTGTGATCTGGAATAATCTAGGGATTGTATATTACGAAATTAACGAATTTAACGAGGCAATTAAATGCTATAAAAAAGCTCTGAAAAGTAATCCATACTATATCGCGGCTTGGAATGGTCTAGGGCTCTCTTATACTTTTAGTGAAAAATACGAAAAATCAATAGAGTGTTATAAAGAAGCCCTTAAACTTGACTCTAATGATGACGTTCTATATGATAACATTGGTTTTAGCTATAACAAACTAAAAATGTACGATAAGGCTATAAAATATTATAAAAAGTCTTTAGGACTAAATCCAGATTCTTCTACGGTTTGGAAAAGTTTAGGAATCTTATATCATAATAGAGATGATTATGATAACGCGATTAAATGCTATAAAAAAGCTTTAGATCATCTACCGCATGATTACGAAATTTGGAACAATCTTGGCTATATTTACGATTCTAGAAAAGAATTTAAAAAAGCTGAAGAGGCTTATTATGAAGCTTCGAAATGGAAGTCCAAAGTTTCTTAAATTATTAATAAAATTTGAATTAAACTTTTTAATATATCAAGATCTTTTACTAACTAATGGACATTTTCAACGCTGATTTACATATTCACTCACCCAAATCAATTGCAGTGTCTAAGTCGTTAAATTTAAACACTATGTATAAAACATGCAAAAAGAAAGGATTAAATATTTTAGGTACTGGTGATATATTACAACCAGAATGGCTAAAATACATGGAAAATAACCTTGAAAAAGATAAGGATGGAGCTTTTCATTATAAAGATATTTATTTTATTTTACAGACTGAAATTGAAGATAAAGAAAGCATTCATGAAGTCATTTTTTTTCCTGATTTTGATACGGTAAGAGAAATCCAAACTCAATTAAAACCCTATTCAAAAAATATACTAAATGAGTGGGGTGGTCGACCAAGAGTAAATTTATCTCCTGTTGAGTTAGTTAATCTAATTTTTGATTCAAATTGTTTAATAGGTCCCGCACATGCTTTCACACCTTTTAAAGCTATATTTAGACAAAATAAATTTAAAACTCTCAAGGATTGTTATCAGGATGCTACTAAAAAGGTATCATTTATAGAATTAGGATTATCCGCAAATACTTATCTTGCCGACCGATTAGAATCTTTGAAAGATATTTCATTTTTGAGTAATTCTGACGCACATTCGGAAAATCCCCGTTCTTTAGGGAGGGAATTCAATAAATTTGATATTGATAATCCATCATTTGAAGAAATTCGATTAGCACTTCAGAGAAAAAACAATAGAAAAATAACATTAAATGTAGGACTCCATCCTAAACTCGGTAAATATTACAACATGTTTTGCAATAAATGCAGAAGAAGAATATTGTTTAATAAATCGGATACAGTTTTCAATCAATATTCTATTACTGAGAATTTTATCGTATTTTACACTAATGATCCTCAAAAAGCCAAGGAGGACTATATTATTCAGGTAGCAAAAGAAAAAATGATGTGTCCAGCTTGTCAAGAAACTTTAAAAAAAAATTTTAAAATTAAATTGGGGGTAAGCGAAAGAATTGATCTCATCTCATCTTACCAAGAGCCTCGACATCCTCAACATAGACCTCTTTATATTAATGCTATACCCCTCATCGATATTATTCGTTCAGTAAAAAACATTAAAAGTACTAATAGCAAAACAGTTTCAGATTTCTATGATAAAATTATAAAAGAACTTGGTACAGAATTTGAAATATTACTTAATGTACCAATAAGCAAAATCGAAAAATTTGATGCAAATATAGCCTCTATAATAGATGCCTTTAGAATTAACGA
Source organism: Candidatus Thorarchaeota archaeon (assembly GCA_048883105.1). Lineage (GTDB taxonomy): Archaea > Asgardarchaeota > Lokiarchaeia > Sigyniarchaeales > SOKP01 > LW40-45. The sequence goes on from JBHLQY010000021.1 coordinate 21,206, forward strand.
GATTGAATATACTCCCGGGGGAGGAGGAAGATACGGACAAATAAAATTGGATTTATAAAAATTATACCTAAGAAGAAATAATTTTAGTAATTATACTTAAATTTCAAAATCTAAATTTAAATTAAGTAGTTCGCCACACGAACAAACCATCCAATCAAATATCTTTAGCGAAACAATCATTTGCTCAATATTTTTTTGATAAAATTGATTTTTAAACGTTTTCTTATAAGTACAATTAGGGCAACTAAGGGTAGCTTTCACTTTAATTATACTCTTTTCAAACTCCGATTCATTCTGAGACTCTTTGGTGTTTCCGGCTTGATTATAATCACTTTCCAAAATACCGACCCCTTATTAGTTAATATAATAGAAAAAACTTTGATTTATAAATCTATCTTCATTAAAGTTGTAATTTGTTTCAGAAAAATAGTGGGAATAATTAAAAATTTTCTACTTGGAAATGGAATATGTTGTCCGATTTTTCTTTCGCTAGGTCGATAATATTTGCATATTACATTCAAATATTATTCTAATATGATTCGCGTATTATGAATAAAAATAATATTAGAGATGACAAATTTGAAAGAAATTGATTTAGAAGATATATCAAACTTGTTCGATTTTTCAGGATCAGAACCAGCAATAAGCTCAAGATTTAAACAACTCTCTAATATAAAAGGGAATGCAATTTCAAATCAAAATTACGATAACGATGATTATTTATCGAATTTATTAAAAATCTTAAAGGTTAAAACGCTAGTTGTTGGCGTTGGTGGAGCAGGTAATAATACCATTTCAAGGTTACAAGAAATGGGCTTAATGGGCACTGAAACTTTAAATATAAATACAGATGCTCACGATTTATATTATTCAAACGCAGAAAAAAAAATATTAATTGGCAAAGAACGATGTAGTGGTCTGGGTTCGGGAAACAATCCTATTATTGGTTCAGAAGCTGCAGAAGAGGATGTTGATAGACTCAATAAAATATTAAACGCAGATATAGTATTTTTAGCATGTGGATTAGGCGGTGGTACAGGAACTGGTGCAGCACCTATTATTGCGAGAGAAGCAAAAAAGAATAACGCTTTGGTGGTGACTTTTTGTTCAATTCCTTTCATGAGCGAAGGAAATCAAAGAAGCCTACGAGCAAAAATAGGACTTAAAAAACTTGCTGAATATTCCGATTCTATTATTCCTTTACCCAATGATAATCTTCTTAAATTAATTCCTAATGCTCCTATTTTGACATGCTTCAAAGTAATGGACGAAGTTTTAGTAAGAAGTATAGGAGAGATCGTTAATCTCATTAATACTTGCGGGATAATAAATATAGATTTTGCTGACGTAAGAAAAATATTTGAAAAAAATAATGATTATCCTTCAGGATTAATTGGAATAACAGAAACTCTAGGAAAAGAAAATGATATTATTCAAAAGTCAAAATTAGCCATACATAATCCTCTTTTAAAACCAGATACTAACGAGGTCGATCGTTGTTTGATATCTGTTTCAAGCGATCATAAATTATCATTGTCAAATATAGACAAAATAGTATCTACAATAACCAATGAGGTTCCTGAGGAAGCGAAAATAAAGTTTGGCGCAAATATGGATCCTAATTTAGATTCCAAAATTAGAATTATGGTCTTAGGAAAAGGTCCAATCTCTCCCTATGTAAGGTCAGCTGTAAATATAGAAGACGATCTTCCATTTCAATGAAGATGAAGTTTTTGAGATAAACTTTTTTTCATTTACGCATTATTAAGAAATATATTTTAATGGAATAATTTAAGGGAAGAAATAAAATGGATAAAAACCTAAAGAAAATGCCCGAAGAAGAATTAAAAAAAGAAATTCGCAAATTTCTAAATAAAAGAAAAGTGTTAGTATTATGTACTTGCGCTAATAATATACCACGTGCTACACCGATGGATTTTTATATTGATAAAAAATCTGATGATTTTAATATCTATGTAGGCCCCGCCCCAGGCAGAAAGGTTAAAAATATCGAGGAAAATCCAATTGTGAGTATAGGTATTTATACGCCATTGGACATTGGAAAGATACAAGGAATGCAAATTACGGCATCTGGGAAAGATAGATTGATTTTTTTAAGAGAAGGCGATAATGGATTCGATCACGCGCAAAAAATAGTCCGAGGGAAAAGAAAATTGTTATTAAAGATTATTCCAGAGAAAATCGAGTTGCTTGATTATGATTTTATTAAAAAAGGATACGCTCGACTTCAGGCGTTAGAATTATAATATAATGAAAAAATAAGTAAAATAAATAAAAGTGGAAATTTTATAACTATGCAAAGGCTCTGTATATCGAATGCAATTTCTCCGCTAGTACCGTAAATGCTTGGTTTACGCCTTCTCCTGACAAGGCACTAGTTAAATAATAACCAAGAAAATTCCATCCTTTCACCATTTTTTCAACATTGTAGTTTGATTTAGGGTAATCCTTGTTTTGAACTAAATTATCGATGTCCTGAACTAAATCGATTTTATTTCCAAATAGAATTATTGGCAGAAAGCCGCAATGTTTCTTAATATCTGCTAGCCATTTAGATATATTTTGAAAACTGGAATTTCCATGTTCATTTTCTTCGTGAGAGAAAACTATAATACATGCTCTACTCCCTCTATAGAAACCCGCACGAAGCTGGGCAAAAGATTCTTGGCCCGCAATGTCCCAAAAAACTAATTCAATGGGGGTTCCTTGAATTACTGTTTCATGGTTAGTGAACTGCGCACCGAGCGTCATAATGTATTCTTCTTTAAACTCGCCTTTGGTATATTTTCTAATTAAAGATGTTTTTCCTACAGCCCCATCACCTATTACAGTCACTTTAAAAACAAATCCTCTCTCGTCGTCATCACTCATGATATAAATTCTCATTTTTTTTATTTTCTTGTCTAAATAGTAATAAAAAAATATTTTAAATCTTTACAAAAAGATAGATACAATGAGTTGTTAAAAATAAAATATGGAGAATGTTTATTTTAATTTATATCGTTAAAAGATAATTTTGATTAAAGTGTTAAGTGATAAGGAACAAAAAAAAATTTTTAAGGAAATTGCTTCACATGATCCAGATAAATATTTTCCTACTAAGGAACTTAGAGAATTAGGCTATATTCGAAAACATTGTAGTTGTTGTGAAAATTATTTCTGGACGACTCATGAAGACCGTGAAGTTTGTGGAGATCCAGCGTGCTCAGGTGGATTTCAAGTTGTAATAGATAATCCCTCTCCAATTAAATTATCTTTTATCGATGTATGGAATAAAATAGTCGAGATTTTGGAGCCAAGAGGGTATAAACCGATAAATAGGTATCCATGTGTCTCAAGATGGAATCCCACCTCAGAATTTACAATTGCTTCAATCTCAGCTTTTCAGCCTTATGTAATTACAGGTGAAATCGAGCCTCCTGCAAAGAAATTATTAATTCCTCAATTTTGCTTAAGGTTTAACGATATTGAAAATGTAGGAATCACCGGTAGTCATAATACGGGCTTCGTTATGATAGGCCAACATGCTTTTATGCTACCTGAAGAATGGAATCAAGGAGAGCTTTTTATGGACATGCATGATTTTATTACTAAAGGAGTTGGTCTCCCTAAAGATGAAATCACTATACATGAGGATAGTTGGGCGGGAGGTGGAAGTTTTGGGTGCTCACTTGAGTTCTTTAGTAGAGGAGTTGAACTTTTTAATCAAGTTTATACTATGTTCGAGCAGACTCCTGGCGGTCCAAAAGAGTTAAAACTTAAAGTTCTTGATATGGGACTTGGTCAAGAACGAGTTGCGTGGTTTTCGCAAGGCACTCCTAATATGTATGAGGCTATATTTCCTTATGTATTATCAAAATTGAGAGAAATCACAAAAATTGAATTAGATTTAGATTTATATAACAAGTTTTCTCAATATTCTGCTTATTTAAACATAGATGAAGTAGATGATATGGACGCTGCTTGGGAAAGAGTTGCTAATGAATTAAATATAGAAACAAATGAATTAAAAGAAAAAATTTTACCTATGACTGCACTTTATTCAATTGCGGAGCATTCTCGGAGTTTATTATTCGCTATAAATGATGGAAAATTACCTTCTAACGTTGGTGGAGGATACAATTTAAGAGTAATTTTTAGGCGTGCTATAAGTTTTATTAATCAATTTAACTGGAATGTTGATATGGCAGATGTTTGCGTTTGGCACGCTGAAGAATTAAAGGATATCTTTCCAGAAGTTTCTGAGCATCTAGATGAAATTAGAGAAATATTAGATGTTGAAAGAGAAAAATATCATACTACAATGAAAAAAGCTGGAAAAATATTAGAAAAAATAATGAAAAGAGGTAAAATCTCTACGGAGAGCTTAATTGAATTATATGATTCAAATGGAATCAGCCCAGATATGGTAAGAGATGCAGCAAAAAAATATAATGTTTTAATAAAAATACCAGATGATTTTTATTCCTTAGTTGTAGAAAGACATGAAAAAGTAGAGCAAGTACATGCAACAGAAAAAGAAATAGAATTAGATTTAAAAGGTATCCCTGAGACCGAATCACTATATTATTATGACTACACTATAATCTCTAATGAGGCAAAAGTCCTGAAAATCTTTGATAGTATGGTAGTATTAGACAAGTCAATAGCATATCCCACATCTGGAGGGCAGTTGCACGATGTTGGAATGATTAATGGTCAAAAATTTAACGATGTTTTCAAACAAGGTAATTATGTAATTCATGTTTTAGATGAAAAACCAAAATTTAAAGAAGGAGATATTGTTAAAATAGAAATTGATATAGATTGGCGTATCCAACTCTCTCAACATCATACTGCTACCCATATTGTAAATGCTGCGGCACGCGAGATCCTTGGAAGTCATATCAATCAAGCAGGCGCTAAAAAAACACTTAAAAGTTCTCATTTAGATATTACACATTTCGAACAAATCCCAAGAGAAAATCTTAAAAAAATTGAAAAAAGAGCAAATGAAATCGTCGAAGAAGGAATTGATCTCAAACTTGAATTTATGCCTCGCTCAGAGGCAGAGCAAAAGTATGGAATGATTATATATCAAGGTGGAGCTGTTCCTGGGAAAAATATTAGAATTGTTGCAATTCCAGGTGTAGATGTTGAAGCTTGTGGTGGTACTCATTTAAATAATACGGAAGAAACCGGGAAAATTAAAATAATTAAGTCACAAAAAATCCAAGATGGGATAGTAAGATTACAATTTACTGCTGGAGAAGCAACATATAGAATAAAAAAAGTAGATGAGCAAATTTTAATCAAATTACGAAATCTTATTGAGGTAGAATCAAATCAGATTGTCGGCAGAATTAAAGAATTATTGAATAAGTGGAAAAATGTAAATAAAGCTTTAAAGACTGGAAATATAGATGAAGCTGATTTAAAATTAACATCTAATGAAATTTTTAAAGGTGATATTCTAGCTGAAGTTTCACATATTCTAAATACCAAAAAAGAAGAGATCCTTTCTAAAGTTAAAAAGTTATATAATGAATGGCATGACGCAAAAAATAAAATAAAAAAAATTCAAAAACTGTTTAGTAACGAAAATATAGATAAACTCATCAGTAACGCTCTTGAATTCAGAAACTATAAATTAATATTAGATTCATTAGAGGACATAGATCAGAATGATCTCAAGAATTTGGGGATTCAAATTATGAAGAAGTCTGATGATCTAATTACTATTTTTATTGACAAAACAGATAAGGGAATTTTAGTTATAGGTATGTTAGGTGTTAATCCTTCAAAAGAATTAGATTTGAACATAGGAGTTTTAGTAAAGGAATGTGTAAACAATTTTGGCGGTAAAGGTGGTGGAAGAAAGGATTATGGGCAAGGATTTATCGGAAAATTAGATGTTGACCCTCAATTAATAATATCTCATCTTAAAAAGAAGATGATTAATCAATAAAACAACAACTCATCATTATTCCTTCTAATCGTTTTATTAAAAATTATAAAAAAATGAATCACAATATTCTAAACGATTTGGAATCCATTGTAAAAGATCATCAAGAGACTCCTTAAAATCATTATCCCATCTTTCCTTAATTTCTTTAGGATTCCACATCTCTGTATCAGCTTTTATGGCATTTTCGAGTTCATCAAAATCCTCAAATAAAATATTTAAAATAAATCCTTCTGTCCAAAGATTTTCTCTTAAATAAACCCATCGATTCTTACATTCTTTCATGAACAGGTCATTATTAACTAGGCGGTTAAATAATTCATTATTTCTTTCAATAAACTCTATATAATTTTCTTGAGAACTATATCTATTATGCATAACTTGGCCGAAACTATCATCGTAATCCCAAGGGATTAAAAAAAATTTGCTTGGATTAGTATTTCTAACAATATAAAAATTATTCCTCCAAAAATCTTTATGTAAAATGAAATAATTATATACAAAAAAATCAATTAGATTCAATTTATCAAAAATAGTATAAATCCCATCTGATTCACTAAAAAACACCTCATCAGGTGTATTATTAATAAAAGAAATTAAATCTGGGATAATTAATTCCTTTATATAACATCCCTCATATTCATTTGGCCAATCCTGTTCCCATCTATCTGAAGCATTGCATCTTAACTCTGTATTTCCCATTGATTGAAAAATTAGACTTGAATCTTTGTTATTCTGAGCATCATCAAGCCCATATAACTTTCTATCTGATCTTTCAGCTAATAAATATAAACCATGAAATTCACCATTTAAATAAAGAACTACATATTTAGAATTTGGTGTGATTGCTGTAGGATTTGTTTCCTTGAGACTTCCCCATAGGTCAAAACCTAATTTAATTCTTAATCGAGTATAATCCATATATAAAGCATATAAATCCCAATCATCATCACGTCTCATCCCAAGAAGAGCCTTAGCTTTAGAAAGCTCAATGCGATAATTCTTCTTAGGCCAACGTCTTGAGCCTCTTTCTTCTTCAGATCCTTTAATTTTTATCCTACAATCCATTTTTTCAACACATTTACGATCCTCTTTATCATCTAATTGGAATGTCCCATAAATAAACTCTTCATGATTAATATCATCATCGAACGTAATATTTATTACAGTTTCATCTGTTAAATGGAAAGGTTCTTTAATATAATAATAAAATAAAATTATTGATCCTAAAATAATGCTGATTGCGACTATAGTATAGAATTCGTGTTTTCTTTTTTTTTTTCTAAATTTATTGGGAGGGACTTTATGAATTGATAAATTCTTATTACCTAATTCATTCTTCAAATTTCTATTTTTAGATCGGATTTTAATCATTAGAAAATTTACAATAGATTATTTTAGATAATCAATTTCAATCATAAAATTTAGTAATATTTGACTTTAGAAAATATTTTTCATTTAATATCAAGATTAATCTATAATTTTTCTAAAAAAAACCTAAAAGATTTATTCAAGGAACTCTATGATTAGCTTATGCCTAAGCTTGTTACCCCATTATTAACGGTCGATGCTGTCATTCTTTTTGATAAAGATAAATTAATTCTTATTCGACGAAAAAATTCACCCTTTCAAGGTCAATATGCGTTGCCAGGCGGATTTGTAGATGTTGGAGAAACTGTTGAGGATGCTTGCATTAGAGAAACTTTAGAAGAAACGAATGTTAATGTAAAAATTGAAAGGCTCATTGGAATTTATTCTGATCCTAAACGAGACCCAAGAGGGCATGTAGTTACCATAGCTTACTTATGCGAAACGCTTACTGATAATGAAAAGCCAAAGGCTCAAGACGACGCATCTGCTTTAGAAATAGTTCCAATATCAAAAGTTATATCCCTCAAGTTAGCTTTTGATCATATGGAGATTATAAAAGATTCTGGAATTTTAAGTAAAATCGATAAAATCTAAAGATTCACTTAAAGTATTTTGAAAAACAAGTACAACAAGGAATTCCCACATTTATTTTATTATAATAAATATCATCAAAATCTTTTGATTCATCAACTAACTCTGACAATCTTTCTCTTAATTTTATTATATCAGGTTCTCGACTGAAATAAAAGTTCTTTAAACTCTCAAAATGATTATTTCTTTTACAAATGGGGCAAGTCGAGAATTGCTTTGCAAATTTTTTGAATGATTCGTCCTCTCTCGGAATAAAAATGGAGCATTCGTGAACATGGCAAAATGGCTCTATTTTTTCTATTAAACATTTAAAAATTGCCGCTCTTTTTTCTCTGCTGTCAGTATCGTAAATAGAAGTATAAAATACTCCATCTAAATCATATTTTTTAATCAATTTATTTATGTCATCATCAGAAACTTCCCGTTGATGTAAATCCATTTTTGTTCCAATTAAAATAATAGGAATTTTTACTTCAATACCTTTTTTATTATGTCTAAAAACACTAATCCAGAATGGTATATCGAAAAGGGAATCTCGATCATTCACATCAAAACATATAAATGCACCTGCCGCACCCCTACAAAATATAGGATATAGAAAGTTGAATCTTTCTTTCACCTTTAAATCCCAAACTATAAATTTATAAGAGTCTCCTTTATTTATTACGCATTCTATTGGTTTAAAAGAGACGCCTAGATGATTAAATTCGGGATCTGCTTGAGCCTTTCCAAGCAAAAATGAAGTTTTCCCAGAACTAGACGAACCTCCGACCACTATTTTCAATTTGTACGATCTGGCCATTTTTTTGGAGTGCTTCCTATCCCTAAAAATATAAGATTTATCAAATCTTGCAAGAAAATACTAGTTAAAAAATTTATCTTATGCTTTCTGTTCCAAATATATAATTGAATCGATTCAATTTAAAAATATTTTATTTAAAATTATTTATACTTTCTATTTGACTTCATATAAGTTTCCAAACGAATCTTTAACAAATAAAAAATATCCCTCGCTTTCTTTTCGGGGGACCTTTATTGTTGTATATCCCATTGATGATGATATATTCACGAATTCATCTCGATTATCTACTATTAAGCATGAATGAGTAAAATTATCAATAGATTTACTATTATCGTTTGTTATAATCACCTCTACTCCTAAATTATCGTTTTGGTATCTTACAAAAACAAACTCTTTATTTATCCTAAAGAATTTTTCCATTAATTCTGCTGATACTGAGAAAGTTTTAATCTTTTTTAATCCTAATAACTCAGTAAAAAACCTATCGCTATCTTCAATCGAATTTGAAGCGACTGCTATATGATCAATTTTCATTATTTCAAAAAACACCAACATCTTTTAGAATTAATAAATAATTTTAATCTAAATATAAATTAAATAATTTTAATCTGAATATAAACTCATAATATCAATCAATAAAGAAAGGTAAATTGTCTTATGAAAAATAGAGAAAAATTGAGAATTTTTGCGGGTATATTATTAATAATTTCTGCAATAACCCATGTTTCCCAAATATTTATTTATGGAACTGATTGGCATACTATTGTTGCAGCAATTTATGGTTCTGGTTATGCTGTACTTGGAATTTTACTAATATATTTCAGAGAGACTAAGCTTGTTGATTTGTTATGTATAATCCTTCTCACAATTGGTGGAACCTACGGATTAATTAGGTTTATAATTGTTTTAACAAATGAAAACATCTTTAATGTTTTAAATCTCTTCCATGTAATTGTAGATGTTATCGTAGTGCCTATTTGTATTTATTCTTATTTAAAATTAAGGGAAAAAGATTAAAGAAAGAGCTTGATTATTTTTAATAATTTTTTTCATTATAATTTATATTGATGGTTTATCTTCCTCTTGTTTAATTAGACCCAATAAGTAAGGAATTGCTAAGAAGGGCATATAAATGAGAGCAATCTCAACTAAAGCATTATAAAGTATTACTATAAACTCAATAATTGGAGGAGCTCTTCGCAAATTAGAATAAGTTCCGTCAGGATTTTTTGTACCAATTTCGACCCATCTTTGACCTGATAACCAATATACAAGATACCACATGCACCCTAAAATAAACATTACTAGAAACATATATAATCCTCTTTTTCTAGATTCTTTATCTGTTTTGATTATCCAGTATATGGCAGGAGAAATAAGTGGAATTATTAGCAATTCCCAGATAGGAAAAACTTCTCTTCGAGATGGTACATCTCCTCCAACTTTAGGAATATAAATTCCATGACTAAACATCACTAAAGTTATCGCAACTACAACAATCGCTAATGTAATTAAGCTATACTTTCTTGTTTCTTTATCAATATACAAATCTGTTATAAATAAGCCGATAATACCAACAGTTACCCCTTCAGATAAACCTTGTAAAGGGACTGAAAGCCATATAGGAATTTTCATTCCAAAAAGATATCGATTCGGCATATCTCGAATTCCCGTAAGTTGTAATGCTAATTCAACTAAGCTCCAAAAAATAAAACCTGTTAAAAAAACCCAAAAATAATCTTTCCTCTCTTTCCATTTCCAATCTGTAATACAAATGCATACTGCGGCAATCGCAAATAATAATTTGAAATCCCATTCTTCACCCCAAAAACCGCCCCTTGTGATAAATATACTTTCAAATAGCATTTTTATTATTATTTTATAGTTAATTTATAAAAACATTGGATATTTATATAGTAATTAATAAAAATTTATTGGATGAAGATAATGACGAAGAATCAGAATTTAACAAGGGATGTTAAGGAATTTTTGCTTGAAAAAGGAGCGGATCGTGTGGGAATTGCGTCAATTTCCCGATTTGCTGAATGTCCTGAGGAAACACATCCTCAACACTATATGCCCGATGCTACTTGTGTTATCTCTTATGGAATTAAAATTATTGATGAAATATGCGATATTTGGGGGGAACATAATCAATCTCATAAAAGTGCAGCTCCATATCTATATTATGGGTATGGATTAGTAAACTGGGAACTTTCTCGGATAGGAAACCTTACAGCAAAACGAATTTTAGAATATCATGGTTATAAAGCTCTTATGTTTCCTCCAACCTTCGTTTTAGGACAATATAGATTTCTTAATAGAATTGTGGAAGAAGATCCTATTTTTTTAGCAGATTTTTCCCATCGTCATGCAGCGGTGGCAGCTGGACTTGGTGAATTTGGATTTAGTGGATTAGTTTTAGTACCAAAGTATGGTTCTCGAATACGTTTTAATTCAATTATAACCAACGCACCATTGGTGGCAGATCCGATGTATAACGGACCAAAATTGTGCCAACCTGAAAAATGCAATTATAAATGTGTGTATGATTGTCCAACGGAAGCGTTGACTCTCGATGAGACCTTCACAGTGAAAATTGGTGAAAATTTATATAAATATTGCAAAGCAGAAAAAATGCGATGTAATATGGCTGTTTTTGGCTTAGTGGGAGGCACAGGTGCTAGAACGAGGAGAAAATTACCCAAACGAGCAAAAAAGAAAATCACGATTGATGATTACTTTAAAGCACGCCAAAGGCAGAATGCATTTGATAAATTTTTCATAAATGAACGTCCTCTCGTAATGGGGGATTTTTGTGGAAAGTGCCTTCATGGTTGTATTGCCCACAAATTATTATGATTAAACTTAAATAAATCTGAAAATTAGAGAAAAATTTCCCAAAAATTATTATTGTATTGAACAATATAGTTCAATTATAATTTTATTTATAAATTATTCAATTAAAGAAATACATGTCAGATTACTATTCCAAATTAGTTGAATTAGAGAAGTACCATCATACTAAGTTATTTCCAAAACGAGATTACGTCATAACAAAAGGAAAAGGTGCCCTTCTTTATGACGAAAAGGGAAAGGAATATATTGACTGTATCGGGGGGCATGGTGTATTGAATATAGGTCATAGCCATCCAAAATATATTGAGGCTATGAA
>JBHLQY010000022.1:0-4673 GCA_048883105.1 Candidatus Thorarchaeota archaeon
TATGTTTTTGAAAGTCCAAAATCACTCTCACACTTTTATAATGTGTTAGATCCAAAATTTCTATTCCCTATTAATATATTTATTGATCCTGTAAAAGCTCAATATTTTTTGCCTAAATTTGTTGGTGGGCAAGGAGGTTCTGGAAATTTTGGAGGATTTAAAAAATTAATGCGAAAACATTTGAAGAATAAAAATGTTTAATTTTAAAAAAATTATATAAAAATGCCGGTGGCGGGAATCTCAGACAGAGCAAAATGCTACTTCCATTTGAGCCCGCGACCTCCAGATTATGAGTCCAGCACATCTAGTCTGACCCATTTTTCAGAATGAGTATGTGTCTGGCGCTATAACCAACTAAGCCACACCGGCTTTTCAATTTCATCAAGCCCCCGGCGGGGTTTGAACCCGCGACCTTTGCCTTACCAAGGCAACGCTCTACCAGCTAAGCAACGGAGGCCCTTTTCAATTTTTAGATAAATATCTAAATCATTATTAAATTAAAAATTTTATTTGGAAATGATTCGAAAAAAATCTAACTAATTCATATTTTTTATTAATTTTTTAATTAAGAGTAATTAGTATAATTCTCGCTCCGCTTAAGATTATTCATCTTTATGATTATTGCGACTTACTTAAAATTTTATATGCTACATATATAAATGATTCATTAATATTTTCTCCTGTTTTTGCTGATGTAAGAATATAATGAAAACCAAGCTCATCAGCAACAGATTTAATTTCTTCTTCGCTTATTACAATCTTATCTTTTAAATCAGATTTATTTCCTACGATTACAATTGGAATATTAGAGGGTAAGTCTTTTGTAATATCAGCATACCAAGATTTAATACTCTTAATATTACCTTGACGAGTACGATCTATAACTATAAATGCTGCATTTGCTCCACTATAAAATTGAGCTCTATACGGCGCCATAAATTGGATTTGTCCTGCAATATCCCATATAACGAAAGTTATTTTAGTTTTTTCATTTAAATTATAATCCTTTTTTGAGATTTCAACTCCTAATGTAGAAATATAATCATCCTTAAATTCATTTTTAGTAAATGTTCTTATTATAGAACTTTTTCCAACTTGATAATCTCCCGTAATAATTACTTTTTTTGCAAAGTCTCCTGTCGAAAGAGTTCCCTCTTTTGTTTTTGAAAGAAATTGAATTGCATCTGGGATTTCAAGAGAAATATCTTCCTGCCCCTCTAATATTAATTCAATTTTTCCTGCTACGTGCTCTGAAAGCACTCTTAATTGAACATCAGGAGTAGATATTTCTGTTATAGCTGTTAAAATTGAATTTGGTCCCTGCGAACAAAATACAAATTTCTTATCGCTTGTAGTAGTGACATTAAAAAAGTTATTTTCAACACTAAATTCATCTTTTAATTGATCGATATACTTTTCTACGTAGGAAGAAATTCCACCTATAACAATATCGTCTTGCTCCTCTCCTTCTGAAATAATGACAAGGCCGTCTATATCACATACAGCTACAACTATTACTCCTTCTATATTATTCATATAGTTTAATAGTAAAGTTTTCAGTTGTTCTCTCATAAAAATAACATTAATTTCAATTAATTTACGAAAATAATAAATTTAAGCCATTTAAATATAGCTTTTTCAATTATAAATATCCTTTTTATCAAGTAATCTTATTTGTAAGATTAATGTTGAAAAAAAGAATGCCTTATAGTAGCAAGGATAATAATACTCCTTGAACTATAAGAAATTGCCCTAAAATATATGTTAACATTATATAAATTCTAATTTTAGGAATTTTCATTTCCTTATTAAAAGTATCTATAGCGATCATAGAATCTGAAAAAATAAATAATATGGACCCAAACCAAACTAAAAAGAAACAAGGACAATAGAATTCGAATGATGCTAATCGCAAAATAGCGGAAACATGCATTGTAAGAATTGTCACCATGTAAATATATACTGGAATTTTCAAATCCCCCATATGGTCTTTATATTTTGGAAATGTTAAGAGTAGAATAAAAATTACTGGTATTAATAAAACAAATCCATATATGGGAAAAACTATAATATTCACGCCTACAGATAGCAAAAACGAGATTATATAAAAAATATGTCCTAGTAAAAAAGCGACCATTCCGTACATAAACCATTTTTCCTTATTTTCAAGCATCAGGAAGACATCTCCAACACATCCGCATAAAAGTGCTACAACGATTAACCAATCTATATTAATTGCGATTGCTCCAAAAATATAATATAAAACTAGCAACGGCATCAATAAGGGTTTAGAAATATGTTCCAATATTTTTTTTTCTCTTGCAACAGCAGCTATATCTAAAGCTGTGAAAACGAAAAATAAGACTAAAAAGATGTATATATATACCATATTATTTTTCACTTTAAATGAAGTTTTTTAATTAAATAATTATCTTTGTTTTAATATTTAAATATCTGTGGAGTTTAAAATTATTTAAATTCAAAAGAAGATATCTATTAAAAAATAGAAATTAAAAATTAGTTTAATTCAAAAAGTGAATAATTTGCCAGAATTAAAAGAAATTGTAGTAGTTGATGGAGTTAGAACTCCTATTGGGAAATCTGGATGGAAAGCTGCAAGTGGAGGTAAAAAACCGGGAATATTGTTTAATTGTACAGCTCATGAGATGTTAAAGACGGTGATTGAAAAATTAGTGGAAAATGTCAAAGCTAAATCCAGTGCTTTTAATTCTGCTGAGATTGAGGATGTTGCAATAGGGTGTAGTGCCCAGTATGGCGAACAAGCGGCGAATTTAGGAAGAATTGCGGTTCTTCTTGCTGACAATATTCCAGACAACGATGTTCCTGGTAAAACTATTGATCGATACTGCAACGCTGGTTTAGAAGCAATTAATAGTGAGGCTCAAGCAATTATGTGTGGAAATGGAGAGATAGCAATAGCTGGTGGTATTGAATTTATGAGCAAATACCCTTTAGGGAGTTCTCTAAATGCGACTATTATAAATGGTAGAAAGCACATCTTTCATAGACAATTTATGAAAAAACAAAACATCATGGGTATGTCAGCTGAGATGGTTGCTGAAAAATATGGATTAACAAGAGAAGATTTAGACGATTTTGGCGCATTATCCCAGAAAAAAGCAGTATTGGCTATGAGAGATATAGATTGGTATAAAAAAAGAATCGCTCCTATAACTATTGTAGAGAAAATTGAAGGGAAACGCGTTAAAAATACTTATTATAAAGACGAAACCCCAAGAGAGGAATTTGCCAACAATTTTGAAGTTGCTAGAGAAAAGATGAAGGTTTTAAAACCAAGATTTAAGC
This sequence comes from Candidatus Thorarchaeota archaeon, assembly GCA_048883105.1. GTDB lineage: Archaea > Asgardarchaeota > Lokiarchaeia > Sigyniarchaeales > SOKP01 > LW40-45. The sequence continues at coordinate 3,328 of JBHLQY010000022.1, forward strand.
CTAAAGGCGGCATAGTTACAGCAGGAAATTCATCTGCTATTGTAGATGGGGCTGCAGCAGTTATGTTAATGTCTCAAGAAAAGGCTGATGAATTAAGCATAAAACCTATGGTAAAAATACTCTCTTGTGCTGTTGCCGCTTCTGAACCGAGAATTATGTTATTAGGACCGATTCCAGCACAAAAGAAAGCATTTCAAAGAGCGGGGAATCTAAGGATGGAAGATATGAATATAATAGAACCTAATGAAGCCTTTGCTTCGCCTTGTCTTGCTTTTGCTAAGGAATTTGGATATGCTTTTGATGATCCAAGGGTTAATCCTACGGGTGGAGCTATAAGCTTAGGTCATCCAATTGGAGCTTCTGGAGCGATTTATTTCTTGGAAATGGTCTGGGAAATGGTAAAAAAAAATCATCGATACGGAATTCAGACATTATGCGGTGGTGGTGGCGTTGGAATTGCCACTGTTGTAGAAAGAGAAAAATAAATTATAAATATAGAAAATTCTATTCTTTGAATTATAGAATATTTTTTTTGAAATAAGTTTAAATTGATATAGGGAAATATTCTTATTGAAATAGATTAAATTAAACAATCTAATTTTAAAGGTGAATTAATTATTACACTTTCATATATGGGATGGTTAAATGGAGCAACAGCTATGGGTGTCTTTATTTTTTCATGCTTATTCGGGTTATTTTTTGTAATTAGAGCTAAAAAGCTAAAAGTTAATCTTCTTTTATATCTCGGTTGTACATACTTTTTTGCAGGTCTTGTCTATTTAGGAGATGTATTAGATTTCATAACAATTCTTTTAACTGGAAAAAATATTGATAATAGATTTGGAATAATAGGACTAATAAATTGGATGTGGTTTCCTGGAGCTGTTTTATGTGCCATATATATTGGTGTTGAGATATTAACACCTAATAAAAAGTGGTATATTTTTATAATATATTTAGTTTTAGGTATTCTCTTTGAATTATTCCTATTCTTAGATCCTTCAGGTTCTGTTGCATACGCTAATCCAGCCACTCCAGGTGAGGATTTAATTAATGACAATCTCGTAGAAGATTCCATTATATACTATATAGCTTTGATTTTTTTAGTTACCATTATAATATTAATTGGATTTGGATTTTTGGTTAAAGCTATACAATCGAGAGGCATTATTAGAAATAAATTTTTATATTTATCAATAGGAGGCTTTATTTATACTATAGGTGGTATCTTAGATGGCTTATTTTCTCCTGGTATAATCTTGATATTTATTAGATCTGCAATGATTGGGAGCGCTTGGCTCTTTTATTTAGGTTTAAAGCCCACTTAAATTATAAAAATATATTTA
>JBHLQY010000022.1:4773-31959 GCA_048883105.1 Candidatus Thorarchaeota archaeon
TTATATACCTAGGATTAAAACTAATTTGATTATTGTTGAAAATTAGGTTACAATAAGTAGATTAAAAAAATATTTTGATTAATCCGGAGTTAATTCGTCTAAATCTGATAAATCCAATCCAGAATCTAGAGTCTCTGGAATTTCCGATAAGAATTCATCGAGAATTTCTCTCAATTCATCTCCAGATCTCTTTAATATAAGTCGAATTAACCCAATATTTATGTCAGGATCGGAAATTAAACATAATACTCCTTTTGGTCCGCAGCTGGCTGCGAATATTTTTCCACCAGAGAATTCACTCGTAACTATATCTAAATCTCCTAATTCGAGATTTTTTCCTTGTTCTTCACTGGCACAGAATACTGCACTTGCAATAGCGCCAATTCCATCCACATCAGCTGGGAAATAGGAGAATTTCGACACGCTCGCGATAGTTAATCCCGTTCGATCCACCAATATTACCTTCTTAATGCCCGATTCGGACTTTATAATCTTACTGAGAATATTATCAAAACTTTTTGTATCAATACTAATGGCAATACACCAATCTAATTATGATATTCTTTATAATATATTATTAGAATTTTTTCTTATAAATACTCTTATGTTTATTAAAAAAGAAGATGTATAAAAAATTATGTTTTTTGGTATTTATATCAATTTTATTCTCAAAACTCGTAGGAAAAACAAGAAAATTGATTTCTTTTACTAAGGGCATTTCAAAATGAAGCTTTATTTTTAAAAATAAATACTAAAGAAGATCGTTATCCTTGACTATTTTTTTATAATGATCTCTTTCACGTCGTAATACTTTTAATTCTTTTTTCATATCAATTAATTCTTCAGTTAAATTATCTTGAGCTTTTTCTTCTTTACTCGTTAAATCCCTCAGCTCAATTTTCAAACTTGCGATTCTATCTAGATGTTCTTCGTTTTCTTTTTTCAATATCTCAATTTCTTGATTCAACTCATCTATCCGAGTCTCTCTCTCTTCTAATTCTTTCTTTAGTTCGTTTATAGTACGCTCGAGTTCTTCTTTTTCTTCAGTGAATTTATTTATGCTTTCTTTCAAAGATTTATCTGATTCTTTAATTTCTTCAATTTCAGCTTTATTAGTCTGAAATTCTGTGATACTCCTAGTAAGTTCCTTAATTTTTTCGGTTTTCTCGTTTAACTGAGTTTTTAAGCCCTTAATTTCTTCTTCCAATACTTCTTTTTCAAGTTTTTCAAGATGATTTTCAGGAATTCCACTTTCTAATTCTTCAATCATATTAACTTTTAGTTCCGAATCAATTACCTCGCTAACTTTGTCTTCACTTATCTCTCCTTCATTTATTACTTCTTCAATTACATGTTCATCACCCGAAATTTCATCAAGAAGTTCTTCATCACTAACTTTTTCAATGTCTTTAACAGAAGTTCCAGATAATTTGGCGAACTCTTCTTCCTCCCAATATGATTCTAACTCTTCAATAAATTTAGTTTTTGCTTCTGAATCAATTTCTTGGCTAATCTTCTTTTCACTTACTTCTTCTTTAATTAATTTTTCATCAGCCGAAATTTCATCAAGAAGTTCTTCCTCATTAACATCTCTAGCAGGAATTGCAGATAATATAGAGGTTTCTTCTTCCTCAAGCTCCTCCCAATATGGTTCTAATTCTTCATTTTTTAACATCAAAAAGAAATCTTTAAGCATCTCATCGATATCTGGATTATTATCTTTTTTAGGTAAAATTATATGAGCAATTCTTCTTAAAAATCCCTCAAAATCCTTTGGAATGCCAACTTTTTCAAATTCCTCGGTTTCGAAAAATACAGTAATAGCATAAGTAGGTAGACCTACATATCGACCTGGCGAAAAACCAGAAAAAAAACTTACAACTCTATGATCCCTAAATTCTATTTGAAAAAAATTTGGTTCTTTTTTGTTCGTCCAATGAAGCATATGAATATCCGCTAAATCAACCATATTTATATTCAAACTTTTAAAAAGATCGTCTGGATATTGTGCATCAATAAAAGCTTCAGAATTCTCGTCAAACCCTAAAATCATAATTCCTTTCAATTTAACTCACACGAGATTTTATAAATCGCAAATTCAATTTATCATAATTAAGTAATGATTACTATAATAATAATCACAATTTATTGTTTTATCTTTTTTGTTTTTAAGTTAAAGATAAAAATTTTTTTATTAATTCTCTAAATTCAGCTACTATATTGGTTTTGAGACATTTTTTTTTTAAAAAATTTGATTTAAGCTCTCTATAGCCTTATTTACATCCGTTGCCAAGTATGATTGTTTAAAGAAGGAGGCAAAAAACGCACGATCTTCGGGATTGAAGTATTTATATCCAAATTTTTTCCATACCATATTGGGCTGCATAGGTGCTAAAAGGGAAATAGATTGATTTTCTAATAGATTCCTAACGTATAAATTAATTTCTTCCTTTGTACTATTCTTAATAGTTGTTATTAAAAGATCATTGGTAAATAAATTCCAAGAATCGTTAAATTGAAGGCAGAACTTCTTTATGTCAATCTTCTTTTCAATAATTAAATTAGATAAAGCTCCTATTGCAATTTCATAAGCACTTTTTTTATTTTGTTGAAAAATTGGATTAGAAATCATTGTACATGGTAAAATTTTAGCATCTTTCTTAATTTGGGGTAGATTGTATTCAGGCAAAAGTCGAATTAGGTTTAGTCCTAGTATGTTTCTTGTATCTTGAATCCCTCCTCCAGTTTCGAAAAATCGTTTATTTATTATATAGATTAATAATTTTTGAGCATGAATATCCCCAAAATAAGGATAATCCGTACCAAAGAGAAGATATTCGCTCCATTTACGGTTATCTACAGTCTCTTTTTTATTTGAAATAAACCATTCTCGAAAGTCCTCTAAAAAATTTGCTGCGCCTTCCCCATGCAACATAGATAAATCACCATAAGTATTGGGTTGAACGATGGTATTATAAACTTCGTGATCACCAATATTTCCCTGAGCGAAATGTGCTATGATAACTTTAAAATGTTGTAATAATTTAGGATGTTTTGCTTCTAATACTGTTCTCGCTGATTTAATCAATTCGCCAATTTCCATAATTGTCTTTTTTCCTCGTGTATCAAAAATTACTGGCATTGAATATTTGGCAGCTTGTATTAAGATTTGGACAGCTTTATCTGAACTAATATTATCAATCCATCCTTCGCTTCTAGGGTGTAATTTAAGCCCACGTAATCCTAATACTTCCCTAGCATATTTTACTTCATTAACAGCTTTTTCTCCTTCCATAGGATCGCAACGGCCATAACCGATTAATTTCATAGAGAATGGAAAGTGAGTTGTAAAGCGGGATATATTAATATTGCTTGCGCGATATAAAGCTTCGGGTAATTTATCTCGAAATTTATCTTGAAAGGGAAAAACGACACCCTGATCAATAAATGTATAAAACTTAGATTTTTCTTTTAAATCTGAATAAATTTTGCCCAGTTTCTCTAATACGCTATATAATTTGTCAGTGAATGGATAAGGTGTAAAGGACCATGAAATTTTGGTGGATTTATTGTTTAACGATGTAGTAAACGAGACTTCATTATATTTTTTTAATTCTGCCAACAGTTTTCCTTGTACATTTCCCCAGAAATCAAAAGTCCCTGTACCTGGTGCTAATGGATTCATCATATTTGCATCATCTACATCGTGGCCTAAATGTGAATGACAATCAATTACAAATATATTTTCCACTCTTGTCCGTCCATTTTGTTCTATAGTCGCGGTTAACATTTTTACTATACTCTATTATAAAAAATTCTATTCCCTCATCTCTTTAGGAAGCGTTAACACTCCTGTAAGAGGATTATTTAAAGGATCTTTACAATATTCAATTGTGAAATAAATTAAGTCATATAAGATACTAGGATTTTCTCCTTGTTTTAATTTGTAGTCATATAAAGACAATTGATATTCGGCTTCTGTAATAGGGGGTTTTGCGTAGGAGACGTCACCAAAAACAGATTGCATTAGTGGTTTTAAATAGGGGGAATAGAGAAATCCTAACTCTTTTAGTGCATCTTTTAAATAGAAAAACATCCTTTGAACTGCCTGCGTCATATAACGTACAGGTTGGTCTTTAGGACCTAAATATTGCTCGGCAAAATCAGGATCATACTGAGCAAGAAATTCTCGCGTAAGAGTCGGGGCGGGTTTAAAAATAGAAATTAATCCTCTTTCTATTGCTCCTTCTCTATTAGTTACAATTGTTTCACTTCCAGCATCGGGAACCCAAGTACCTCGCTCGAGAAGTTTTCTTGCTTTATAACACATAGCTTGAATTAATAATGCAATTCCTATTCGGCGACATATTGAAATTTGAGCATCACTTATACGAATCTCAATGGTGCCCCAATCTGTAAAAGGAAAGATATCTTGGAAACGTCCATCTTCCAAACTAGCTTTCTGGACAATTTGTAGGAAGTAATTTCGAGCATTTTGGTCTGTTGATGTCAAATAAGGAACGTAATGGTTTGGGTCGTTGTTACTTAGCATTGAGGTATTATATTTTAATCTTAACGAACGCACACAATTTGGGGCTGTAATTCTATTGTTTATTATTTTTATTACATCAGTAGGTTGATTATTCATTATAGGAGAATTACACGTGAGAGCAATTAAGTGAGGGATAAAATTTCTTATCATACAATAAGCTTGTACTTTTTCGAGTTCAGATTTAAAAGTCCCCAAATGATTATGGTCAGCTTGTGTAAGACCTCGTTGATATTCCTTTGCTGCTGGATTTATTGCTGAAGCAATAATATGCAAATCTTTGGGAAGTGTATTTTTTGCTAATAAAAATAATGTGGATGCCCAATATGCAAGTTCCTCAACAAATTCACAAGGCGGAGTAACTAATTCCAAAATATAAGTGATTGCTGTAACATTTCCATCGCGCGCAAAAGAATCTATATCCACGTAAGATCCATTAGGCAATTGATATCTTAATTTCATTGCAAAACCTTTTTCAATATCTTCAACGCCCCAAGGGCGTGCTAAAACCTTTTGGCGTATATATTCAGGAACAGGCAAAAAATCGGCCCTTCCATTGTATAAAATTTGATCCATAATTTTAATGGCTTCTTTCACAATTTCTCGCATTCTAAACACCATTTCATCGCCATCAGGATATGCTCCTACATCATCGGCTATGATTAGTTCCATCTCTATACCGTGAGTGAAGGGTAATGGCCTCCAGAGTTCTACATCAGCTAGTATTTCTGCCCAAGGTCTATCGTAATGCCAACTATAGATTTCCCGATAATCTGTTCCTATAAATAGATTATCGCCCGATCTATCAACTGAATTTCCTAATGTAACTCCTGGAGGTAATCCTTTTACTTTTTGTATTTTCTTAGATACCCTCGATTTGCTTTTACTTTTAACAGATTTGCCTTTTCCTTTTTTCTTCTTTTTTTTCTTTTTTTTGTCTTTTGCCATTGATCTATATCCTTTTTTTTAAATTGTTCTTTGATGTACTTTTTCTTAAAATTAAATTAAAGATTGTATAAACGATTTAAGAATATTATAATCGTTAATAAATTCATATGATAAAATTAAATTTACAATTTTGCACATATTTGGTGGAAATAATTGCTTCAAATTGTCTAAAATGGCACCACCTTTAAATAAAGACTCGTCAATAATCAAATTCGCAGAGTCACCAAGTTTTTCAGTAATTTTAGAATTTATTTCATCATCGATTCCCGGTTCAGAAGATAAGATAATTGTAGGTTTTCCTAAGTAAGGAATAAAGTCTAAATTAAAGATTAAAATGGAATTGGGGGCATTTTTCATATTGGAAGTTAAAAATTGTGTGAGTGTATTGTTTATAATGTTTAATTCGGATTGACTATGATTTTCTTTTGAGGGATAAATATAATATGCAAACGATTTGTTCAAATTAAATTTTAAATCAGAATAGACTCGATCAATTATAGGAAAAATACTAAAGTCATAACTAAATAATGAAACGATTATCGCGTTAAAGTTAAAATCATTCATAAGGATATTATTACTAACGTTACCTCCCGTTAGAGAGAAACTTTTTACAAATTCATTAATTTTTGATATAAATGTGTTAAATAAATAATAATGCGAATAAACCGGTGATGGTTCCATTCTTGTTCTTATTTCATCAACCATCTCGTAAATAGTATCAAATAAATCCTTAGCAACTTTATCCTTGATCTCCCTTAAGTTAAATCCTATTATTATTGTATCCGCCGCTTGAGGAGAATCAATTTCTGCTAATGCACATATCGTATCTTTATAGAAATTATAAGCTGAATTATTAAAATTATTTTCAGACAAATTCAATTTAGATGATTTTTCAATTATATTAATAATTTGCTTTAAAACTTTTGAAATCTCTGTCTGACTATTTCTTTTGTGCAATTCTTTAACTATAGTATATAAAAGCTTAATTTTTAATAAATCATCACTAACAAGAGTACATATTTTAGCAGCAACACTAGGATTTAAATTAATTGTATTGTTAACGATATCAATTATAAGATTTTCTCTTTTCAAAGGATCTTTAATTAAATAAGCTACTTTTGGAGCTTGTTCTGGATCCCTTTTTACCAAATCGAAAGCTAAATTCATAATTAACGAAAGCTTTTTATCATTATTTGTAATGTTCTTTATAACTTCAATAGAGCCATCTAAATCTATAGACGCATAGGCTCTGATTAAATAATGATAAAAACTCGCTTTTTCTTGTTCATTAGATAATTTCAACGCTGAATTAAGCGATTCTTCTAGGTTTTTATTATAGAGATAGCCTTTTGCCAACTTTTTAAAGCAATTGTCAATTTCTTCTAAAAGTCGGTTTTTATTACTCTCAATTTCTTCAATGCTCATTTTTGTCTCTGATTTCTCTGTTTGAGTCAAAATATTTTGTTTTAATAAGTGAAAAGACTGATATTCTTTTTTCTTTTCCTCTAATTCTTTTTCTATTTGAGTTAATTCATCCATTGTCATTGAAATAATAAAATCGTCTATATTGAAACCATCGGCAAATTTAAAGACTTTTAATATAGGTTGTCTTTCTAAAATTTCGTTAATTTGACTTTTAGGAACCATATTTCTTACTTTTTTTACTTTTACATTATATTCAACAATTTTCATCCAATTTGCAAACATTGACAATTTTCCGAAACCATCAATAGTAGGAATTAACTTAATTTCGAAATTTTTGGTTTCTCCCGAGCCAAATTGGATAGCATCCTTTTCTAATTCGTCAGGTATTTCAATTTTTAAATTTTCTACTTCAAAAGCAAATTTGAAGAAAGCTTGCTTATTAGTACGATTTATTGCTTCAAAAATTATATTGTTATCATTAGAAGGAATTAACAAATTCTGTGGAAAGTGTGTTATTTTCAACGAGATCGTTTTTTCTGGGTCCGTAATTTCCATCTTAAAACCAAGTATCTTCTTTCTAATTATCTATATGAAATAATATAATACATAAATTCTTTATTATAAGTAATTACCCAAGAAGCTATAGCAAAATATCCTACTGTAAATAATAATATAAACAATGGAATAAATTTTTTCCACTCAACCATATTCTTTTTAAAAAAGAACTTGATTTTAAATCTTTATGAAAAAAAGATTCTAGAAAAAAGGCAATTCTAGAGAGAAGAATTATTTTCCCTTCCGCCTATTTCTACTAATATAATCTTTTAAATCTTCTAAAAGCAATTCTTCGTTATATTCAGGCCAAAATTCGTTTCTAAATTTAAATTCTGCATATGAAGCATCCCATAAAAGAAAGCCAGAAATTCTTGCACCATCTTCCATTCCAGTACGAATTATTAAGTCCACTTCAGGAAATTTGTTTGTATATAAATAGTCTTTAATAATTTTACGATCAATATTATTTGGATTAATATTATCTTTAATTATATTTTTTACTGCATCGCAAATCTCAGCTTGCCCATCGTACATTATTAAAACATTCACGAAGGCACCATCAAAATCCTTCGTATATTCAATTAACTCGTCGATTTTATCACGCACATCTTGCGGCAATAACTCTAATCTGCCAAGTACATTGAATTTAACTTTTTCTTCGGTAACAATCGGTTCGTTTTTTACTGTTTCTACAGCCAATTTTATTATCTTATATATATATTTTAACTCATCTTTGGGTCGCTTTAAAGCATTTTCGAGAGATAGAGCATATAAAGTCAGATACTTAATTCCTGCTTCAAAGCAAGCTAGCAAAATCTTTTTTACTACTTCATATCCCCTATAATGTCCTACATTTCTATGTACTTTATTTATTCGTGCCCAACGACGATTGCCATCTGGAATTAAGCCAATATGTTTTGGAATTTTATCATTCGGCAATTTCTGCAGTTCTGTAAGTTCAGTTTCCAATTAATCTAACACCTATCAGTAAAAATATATGTTCATAAAAAAATTTTGCGAATTTTTTTAACCCAAGGGATACAGATTTTAACTTTAGTTTTAAGATCTATAATAATATTAAATGATATAAATAATACATTTAATTAAATAAATATGTATTTATTTTTAAGAAAACAAGAAGTTATCAACTCTTTCTCTGATAAAAAATCCCTCTTTTTATAGGAGAGCTGAAAAGTTCATTAAAAAATAGTTATATAAAGGATCAAAAATATTTATTAAAAAATTCAAATATTTTTAATAAAATAAAAAATTCTAATTAATCCTAACTTTTAATGTTAAAAAAGAGAAAAAATTAATTTGCGCGATTACTTATATAAATTTATTTAAATTTAATGAAATAAATAAAGAAAAAATGATGACCAATTGATCTCTAATGAATACTTATTTACGAATATCGGTATTGATTCTGTAGGCTTCCATGCCCCGAGATATTATGTTGAATTAGAAGAACTAGCAGTGAAGCGTCAAATCGATCCAGACAAGTTTAAAAAAGGTTTAATGTTAAAAGAAATGCGTTTTCCAGAAGTGGATGAAGATATTATATCCTTGGGTCTTAAGGCAGGTTATAATGCTTTGGCAAGAGGAAATATTTCTCCAAAAGACATTGATGCTGTTTTTGTCGGAACAGAAACAATGACTTATGCTGCAAAGTCGGTATCTAATATTTTTGCTGAATTACTTGGCGTTTCGCCAAATTCAATGACACAAGATGTATATAATACATGTGCTGCTGGGACTCTTGCAATGTTAAATGCAATTTCTTTAATAGAAAAAGATGTTATAAATAAAGCGCTGGTTATAAATGCTGATATTTCTTCGTATGAATTAGGTAGTTTGGCCGAACCTACTCAAGGTTCGGGAGCGACAGCATTCGTTATTTCAAAAAATCCTCGAGTGGCCACATTTAGTAAAAAATTTGGCAAAGTTTCTGGTAATGTTAATGATTTTTTTAGACCAGCAAATGAAGTTAATGCGCAGGTGCCAAATGGTCAATATTCTGTTGATACCTATTTAAATTTCCAGTTAAGAGCTTACGATGATCTTATTAATAATGTAGGTGATTTTCATGCTGATTATTACACCTTTCATGCACCTTATTCTAAACTACCAATAAAGTGTATGCAACAAATAATACTTAAAAGATGGGCAAAACACATTAATAATCTCCCAAAATTAGATAGAGATGAAATTACGGATTCACTTTTGAAAAAACTTGATAATTTTCTACATGATGTTTCTGTACTTCCAGGATATATATATTTGAAATTAAAAGAGAAAGGATATTCATCCTCTAGATTAGAGAATTGGGCACATTGGGTTAATACTAATTTTAAAGCAAAATTACTTCCTCAATTAAGAGTACCTATGCATTTTGGGAACATGTATTCTGCTGCTCTTTGGGCCCAAATTATTTATATCCTTGAGAATCATGCTCGAGTAAGTGATACGATTTATTTCGGCTCTTACGGTTCTGGTGCGACTTGTATATCAGGTTTATTAAAAGTAAGGCGTAAATTTAAATCTGTAGTAGAAAATGGACCAAAAATAGTAGATTTTATTAATTATAAGCAAAGAAAAAGTATCACAGAATACGAACTAATAAAGAATGGCGTTCTAAACCCTCAAATCCATATTGGACGCGTGATTGAACATAAGTTAAATGAAAATAGATGTTTTACACTTCATTTTTGTAATAAGGGCTGTATTATCCCTAATATATCCGGATTAAATTATTGCCCTAATGGACATTCTGGTTATCATAAAATGGTATTCCCGCTCTATGCTGTTTTAAAGTCTAATCCAATAGTAAATCCTGATATATATGATCTTTCCTATCTAAGAAAAGGATTAGTAAGAGTTGCACCAGAAGCTAGAATAGGGAATTCTTTAGAATATGAATTGAGACGCGTAGCAAATGGCGATGAGAATGTTCATAAAGCAACTGGCTTGTTAAATTGGTCTCCTATGTATGTTCCGGTTCACAACATTTATTATATTTAAATCAGAGTAGCATGCTTTTGATTATATTTGAAAATTTTCTAAAATTAAAACAAAATCCATTTTAATCTTGATAAATTTTTAAAATCTTAAAGAAATCTTTATCATTTAGAAAAATTATATGAGTTGAAAAGTGGATTTCTAGTTTTAAAATAGAAGATAAGATTTTATACGACGACTTTGGTCCTGAAAAAATCATTATTTTGAGCAACCCTAAAGTAGATATGAAAGGATTTTTAGTTATTGATAATTCCGCTTATGGAGTTCCATCAGGAGGCATAAGATTTGCTCAAAATATTACATTATTCGAGATGGTAAGGTTATCTCGTGCTATGACTTTAAAATTTTGCACTTTTGGAATACCAGCAGGAGGTGCAAAATCAGGATTAATTGGAGATCCACTTGATAGAAATCGCGATTTATTAATAACCAGTTTTGCTCTCTCACTAGCTCCATTTATTAAAGAAAAAATTTATTATCCAGGACCAGACATGGGCACATGTGATTCCGATTTGGAAAGAATATTTAAAATCATTGGTAACCCAGAATTAACTCCTAGAAAAATTGGATTAATGAAAGACGATATTCCAATTGAAGAATTATTTACTGGATACGGGGTAGTTAATTGTCTAAAGAGTGTCCTTCAATATAAAAAAACTAAAAATAATAAGCCAAAAATTATTTTAGAAGGCTTTGGTAAAGTTGGAACTAGTATTGCACTTTACTTAAGAGAATCAAATTACAAATTAACTGGAGTTTCAACAATAAAAGGTGCCATATACGATGACGAGGGGCTCAATATTGATCAATTATTAAGATTAAAGAATGAATTTGGAGGAGACGAATTAGTTAATCATTATGAAAGTAAAAATGTAATTAAAATTCTAAAAGAAAAATTATTTGAATTATCTGCAGATTATCCAACAGATGTCATAATCCCTGGAGCAAGACCAGATGTTATTAATAAAGATAATGTTGATAAAATAAAAGCAAAATGGATAATTCCCGCCGCGAACATACCATATCAAAAAGGGGTAATAGATATATTAGAAGAAAAAGGTATTGTCTGTTTTCCTGATTTTGTGTCTAATGCTGGAGAAATCTTAGCTATAGCTGTAATTAATAACCCAATAGGCGAAGCAGAGATTTTTAACTATATTAAAACGAAAATTTCAGAAAAAACTTTAGAAATATTAAATGGCGCAAATGAACAAAAAATACCTCCTTTTCATTTTGCTGAAAACGAGGCTCTAAATGCTTTGAGAAAAAAAATAACAAAAATTAAAAGAAAAATTGAAAGAATAAATAAAAAATTTTAAATTTGTGTGTTTAATGGGTAAAATCAATTCAGAAATTTCTGGTTTCTATAAATTGTCTATTGAAGAACGTCAAAAGATTTTATCTAACCTTTTTGATTTAACTCAAGACGAAATAAAATTATTACGTAATTTTGGTTATTTTACCCAAACTCAGCTGGATACATTGATAGAAAATGTAGTTGGAAGTTATCAATTACCAATGGGTATAGCATGCAATTTTAAAGTAAATCATAAAGATTATTTTATCCCTATGGTAATAGAGGAACCTTCTGTCGTTGCTGCTGCTTCAAATGCCGCTAAATTCGCTAGAAAACATGGTGGTTTCCATTCTGGAAAAGTTAAATCAGTTATGATTTCTCAAATTCAAATTACTCAATTAAAAGATATAAATGCCGCTAAAGAAAAACTAATAGAGCACAAAGAAAAAATCTTAAATATTGCTAATGATCAAGATCCAATCTTAAAAGATTTAGGCGGTGGAGCATTTGATTTTGAATTTAGAGAATTAGATACAAAAAAGGGAAAGATGCTAATTCTCCATTTATTAGTCGATGTTTTAGATGCTATGGGAGCTAATTTAGTTAATACTATGGCAGAAGCAGTAAGTCCTTATATTGAAGAATTATGTGGTGGAAAAATTTATCTTCGAATAGTATCTAATTTATCAGCCAAGCGCATTGCGAGGAGTAAAGCTACCTTTGATAAGGATTTATTAGGTGGAGAAGAAGTGATTGAAGGTATTTTAAATGCTTATGAATTTGCCTTAGAAGATCCCTTTAGAGCAACTACCCATAATAAAGGAATAATGAATGGAATTATTGCGTTAACTTTAGCTACTGGTAATGATGCACGCGCTATTGAAGCAGGTGCTCATGCCTATGCTTCTTTAAGTGGAAAATATAAACCTTTGACTAAGTTTGATGTTGATAAAGAGGGAAATTTAATTGGAGAAATAGAAATTCCTCTAGCGCTTGGAATAATTGGAGGGATGACGAAAGTTCATCCAATGGCACGATTAGCTCTTAAAATTTTAAATATCGTAAGTGCTGAAGAGTTATCTCAAGTTGCTGCAGCTGTTGGTCTAGCTCAAAATGTTGCTGCCTTAAGAGCATTAGCCACTGAAGGAATACAGAATGGTCATATGGCACTTCACTCACGAAATATCGCTAAAATAGCTGGAGTACCTGACAATTTAATAGAAAAAGTTGCTAAAAAATTAGTTGAAGATAAAAAAATTCGAGTAGATTACGCTAAAGAGATTTTAAATAATCTTTTAAAGAAGAATTAAAAATAATGTACTATAATAATCAAGAAAAGATCCCAATTATTTTTCACCCCATCTTTTTATTCCAATATCTATCCCAATTTGATCAAGTATCCTCCCAACAGTATAATTAACTAATTCATCTACGCTTTCTGGCTTTGTATAATAAGAGGGGATTGGCGGAGCAATAATAACTCCTAGTCTTGCGAGTTTAAGCATGTTTCCAAGATGTATTACACTTAAAGGGCTCTCTCTCACAATAAGTATAAGTTTTCTTTTTTCTTTTATCATCACATCTGCAGCCCTTGTAATTAAGTTATCTGCATAACCATTTGCGATGGCAGCCAAAGTTTTCATGGTACAGGGGACAATAATCATAGCATCAATTTTATGTGAACCACTAGCAGGAGGGGCAGCTAAATCATCAGCTTCATAATGTTTTGTGGAAAATTGATGTAAATCCGCAATCTTATATTCCGTCTCAGCTTCAATCACTTTCTCTGCTGCTTTAGATATAATAAGTTCGGTATTAATTCCCTTATCTTTTAGAATATTAAGTAATTTAACTGCTATTATGATTCCTGATGCACCCGTAATCGCAATTATTATCAAATTGAATCAACGATGTTAATATTATAATTTCAAAAAGTTTTTTTTACTTTCATTTATGTCTTTTTTTTACGGTGTGACTAAACGAACCTACTTCCTATTTTTAGGCTCGGAAACTATGCCTTGTTGTCATCAAATCTTTACGGTCTTTGGCGCTAGTGCCAATTTATTTTTATTGTTACTTTCCTTGATTATTTTTATTAGATTAGCAGAATAGATCTACTATTAATCACTATAATCAATATTCTTTATTAAAATCTATTATTATAATAAGATAGTTCTTCTTTAGAATAATTAAAATTAGATTTTTCAAGCATTATTTAAATTAATGGATTAATTGATATTATTCAGAATCTTTCTAATAATCGTATCATTTTCATAATAATAGCTAAAAAAAATTAAAGCATTATGATAAATAAATTTTTGAGATAGCATTTATGGGATTTAGAGAATATTTAGAAAAAATTGATAAGAAAGGACTTCTTCGAAAGGTAAACGTTGAAGTTTCGAAGATATTAGAGATCTCTGGTATTTTAAAGGAGAGTGAACCAACCACCGTAATGTTCAATAATGTTAAAGAATCTGAATTCCGATTGGTTGGCAACGTATTCTGTACTAAGAATATAATTGCTTCATATTTTGGCGTGAATCCCACAGATCTCATACCAATGCTTTCTAGTGCAATTGCAGAACGCTCAGAACCAGAGGTCGTATCAGATGCTCCTTGTCAAGAAATAATAGAATCAAGCATAGATTTAGAGAAATTACCAATCTTGTTTCATTGCGAAAAGGACGGCGGAAATTATATTAGTTCAGCAGTTGTTATCACTAGAGATCCTGATTATGGACAAAACATGGATTTTCATAGAGCTATGCAGTTTTCCAAAGAAAAGTTTGCTACTCGAATAGTTAGAGGTCGTCATTTTCATAAATTTTTAGAAAAAAATGGTGAACTAGATGTCGCTTTTTGTATAGGGAATACTCCTAACATTCTAATTGCTGGAGCAACTTCTGTGGATATTGGAGTTGATGAATTATATATTGCAAATGCTTTAGAACCAATTAAAGTTGTTAAAGCAAATTCAGTTGATCTCTTAATTCCTGCAGAAGTCGAATTTGTCTTAGAAGGACGGGTCTATATGGAAGAAAAACATGCTGAGGGTCCTTTTGTCGATTTAACAGAAACATATGATATTGTAAGAGAAGAACCTGTTTTTGAAGTTAAAAAAATCACTCATAGAAAGGATGCAATTTGGCAAGCTTTATTACCTGGTGCGCTTGAGCATAAAATATTGATGGGAATGCCACGAGAACCAACTATTTTCAATAAAGTGAATGAAGCGGGAGTTAAATGCTTAGATGTCAATATAAATCCTGGAGGATGCTCATGGTTGCATGCAATTGTACAAATTGATAAAAAATCAGAAGAAGATGGTGAAAAAGCTATTAATGGTGCTTTTGCTGGTCATAGTAGTTGTAAACACGTGTTTATTGTAGATAAAGACATAGATATTTATGACCCATTATCTGTGGAATGGGCTATGGCAACTCGATTTCAAGGTGATGTCAGAATGGTTATTAAAGATAAAGAACCGGGAAGCAGTTTAGATCCTAGCGCAGAGCCAGGAACAAAAATGACAACTAAAATTGGATTTGATTTAACAAAACCACTCATAGCTAAAGCAAAGAGCTTTGACAGAGCGGATTTCCCAAAAGTAGACATGAACAAATATTTTTAATATATATGAATTGATAATAATGAAGTTAGAATCAGAAGAGAAAGATATGCTGGAAGGGAAGTATGGAAAGGCTGCCCAAAAATCGATGGAGATATTAACAACTTTAGGCGAAATATTTGATGCTGAATGTATGGTTGACGTTCTTAGTGTTCAGATAGCAGGAGTTTCTTATTCTAATCTTGGCGAAGCGGGGTTGGAATTTCTAAGCGAAATGGCTGAAGATGGGAAAGTTAGAGTTTTAACAACTCTAAATCCAGCAGGAATGGATCGCCAGAATTGGAAAGCATTAGGAATAGATGAAGAATTTGCTAAAAATCAGAATCGCACCATAGATGCCTTTGCGAAGATGGGAATAATTACAACATGTTCTTGTACACCATATTTAATTGGAAATACACCTCATTATGGACAACATATTGCTTGGGCCGAAAGTAGTGCTGTCTGTTATTCTAACTCTGTTATTGGAGCTCGAACAAATCGTGAGGGGGGACCAAGCGCATTAGCAGCAGCTTTAACAGGCAAAACGCCTAAATATGGTTACCATATGGATAAGAATCGTCATGGACAAATCTTAGTTAAAATAAATGCCCCAGTTAAAGGCACTGACGAATTTGGAGTATTAGGAAAAATAATTGGAGACAAATTAGTTGAATTAGGAAAAAAAATACCCCATATTACGGGAATTCCTTCCGCTACTGTTGAAGAACTCAAGTCGTTTTGTGCTTCCATTGCTACGTATGGTGGAACAGCATTATTCCACATGGAACAAATAACTCCAGAGTATAAAAAATATCCTAAACCAAGTGATGTTGTGTTTGAAATTAATCAAGAAGACTTAGATAATACTCGTGCTGAACTTATAGACGACGATCTTGAAATAGATTTTGTAAGTATTGGTTGTCCTCACGCTTCAATTCACGAAATTGCAGAAATAGCAAGGTTATTAAGAGAAAAAAAAGTAAAGAAAGAATTTTGGATTACTACTGCTCGACCTACAAAAAAAATCGCAGATGAAGCTGGTTATTCTAAAATTATTGAAGATGCTGGAGCAAAATTCGCAGCGGACACTTGCTGTGTTGTAGCTCCAATTAAAGGACGCTTCAAGGGAATCATGGTTGATTCAGCAAAAGCGTGTTATTACGGGCGCGCAAAGAATAATTTTAAAGTAAAAATTGGAACAATCGAAAAATGTGTTGAGGAGTCCATTAAATGAAGTTAGAAGGAAGAAAAATCTATAAAGGAATTGCTGAGGCAGAAGCGATTGTAACGAAAGATGGAATATCTTTTTATGGTGGCGTTGACCCTGATACTGGCAAAATTGTTGAGGTTGGACATGAACTTGAAGGCCAAACCATAACAGGAAAAGTTTTAGTCTTTCCTACTGGTAAAGGTTCGACTGTAGGATCATACACTATGTATAGAATGAAAAAAAATAATACGGCTCCAGTAGCAATCGTAAATGAACAAATAGATACGATCATAGCAGTAGGTTGCATAATAAGTGAAATTCCCTGTGTAGATAAAATTGATATTAATTATATTAAAACTGGACAAAAAATTATTGTCAATGGTTCAGAAGGTATTGTGGAGGTGACATAAACGGGAACTGGAAAAGGATATGGTAAGACAATCTTATTTGGAGAACATTTTGTGGTTTTTGGTTTCCCGGCTATTGCATCAGCATTAGGCTCCTATACAACTGCGGATGTTAAAGTCGTTGAAGGAAAAAGCTGGACTGTCGACGATCAGAGACTTGCTACGCCTGGTTATAAAAAAAAGAAATATAGTGAGGCAATGCAATCAATTAAAAATATAACTGAGCATTTAAAAATAGATACGGAGAATCAAAAACTTGAAATAACTTTAGCTGGAGATTTAATTGCTGCTAGTGGAGTTGGTGCCTCTGCTGCTCAATGCACATCTTTAACTCGTGCCTTAAACGATAGCTTTAATTTAAAGTTAGATGATGAAAAGATAAATGAAGCTGCTTATGAAGGAGAGAGGGCCTACCATGGAACACCGTCTGGTATTGATAACACGGTCTCGACTTATGGAGGATTGATCTGGTTTGTGAAAAACTTAGACGGGGGAAAAAATACAATGGAGCTCCTTCAATCACCAAAAAAGATGCTATTAGTAATCGCAAATTCAGGAATCACGGCCTCAACAACAGAAATAGTTGCTGACGTCCGGCGCTTAAAGGAAGCCAACCCAAAAAAATTTGAAAAAATATTTAATGAATATAAGACTTTATCAGAAAAAGCAAAAAAAGCCTTACTTGGAGGAGATATCGCTACTATAGGTAATTTAATGAATCAAAACCACAAATTACTTCAAAAAATTACCGTTTCAGGAGATATAAATGACAAATTGGTTGATATAGCGCTAAAAAATGGAGCAATAGGTGCTAAAATGACTGGAACAGGTCGGGGTGGCTTGATTATTGCTTTAGCAGAAAACGAAGCAATACAAGAAAATATTGCTAAGTCTATAGAAAACGAAGGATATGATGCCTGGAGAACAATGATTGGTTGAGTGTGAATCAAAATTGAGAAGTAGTAATGAAATAATTCTGTTAAAGTTAGGTGGAAGTTTATTAACCGATAAAAATAAATATTTTTCTATTAGAGAAAATGTTATAAAAAGCGCAGTTCAACAAATAATTGATGCTAATGAAAAATTAATCATAATTCATGGTGGAGGTTCATTTGGCCATCCTCTCGCCAAAAAGTATAGCATTTCAAAAGGACTTGATAAATCCATTCCAAATCAAATTCTTGGACTTGCTGAAACTCATGAAGCAATGAACAAATTAAACACCTATATAATTAACAGATTTCTTGAAAAAAACAATCCTGCTATATCGATTCAAGCTTCAAGTATTTTTATAAAAGATTCTAAGAAAATTTCCACTCAATCCATTGATGTCATTGAGGCAGCTCTTAATCTTGGAGTAATTCCCGTTTTATACGGCGATATAATCCTTGATAAAAAAGATTCATTTTCAATTATTTCAGGAGATCGTATAATTTTGGAATTATGTAAGAACTTAAAAAAATTTACAGTCTTAAAAGTTATTTTTACGATTGAAAAAGATGGTATTTACATTAAGGATAGAAAAGAAAATATCAAATTGGCTTTGGAATTTAATCATAAGGAATTAGACAACATTCGCCTTGCTGAATTAGATCAAAAAATAGATGTTACTGGTGGTATAGAAGGAAAAATTAATTCAATTAAAGAAATTTCTAAACTAAACATTCCTGTTCAAATTATAAATGGATTAAAAGAAAAATCTATATTTAAGGCTTTAAAAGGTTTAGATTTAAAATGTACTAATATCAAAATTAGTACTGTAAAGGCAGAAATAGAAGAAATTCGGGATAGAAAGCTAGATCATTTAAAAATTCCTATTGAATACGATGTACAGCATTCAGAAAATTATCTTAAGTATATTAAATTAATTCATCATCCTCTTCCAGAAATAAATTTTAACGAAATTGATCTCTCTGTTAAATTTTTTAATAAGAAAGTATCTGCTCCCATTTGTATAGCTGCCATAACTGGCGGCCATCCTATTTCTAAAAAAATTAATCGAATTTTAGCAGAAGCTGCTGAAAAAGAAAAAATTATAATGAGTGTAGGAAGCCAACGTGCAGGATTAGTTGATCCTACTCTGATAGATTCTTTTAGTATCGTAAGAGATGTAGCACCTAGTATTCCCATTATGGGAAATATAGGTATAGGTCAATTAAGTGATCCCAATTTTAATATAGAGGACTTTAATAAATGTGTTAAGATGATAAATGCTGATGCCATGGCTATTCATTTTAATGCATTGCACGAATTGATCCAAGATAAAGGAGATCGCTCTTATAAATATTTCGGAGATAATTTTCAAAAGATAAGAGCATCAACTAATACTCCTATAATTGCAAAAGAGGTAGGTGCTGGTTTTAATCAAGAAATTGCATTAAAACTCAATAATCTCGGATTTGATGGCTTCGATGTTGGAGGTGCTGGCGGTACTAGTTTTGCTGCCGTTGAATCTCACCGTAATTTCAATTTCAGTGAAAATTTTACTAGAAATCCCGCAGAAATATTTAGGGAATGGGGCATCCCTACTCCGGTAAGCATACATTATGTTAGAAAAGTCACAAAAAAATTAATAATTGCAACTGGCGGATTAAGAACAGGAATAGATATTGCTAAATGTATTTCTTTAGGGGCAGATATTGGCGGATTCGCTTATAAATTTCTTTTATCCTCGTGGAAAGATTATAAAAATAACTCAATTTCTCACACTATCAAAGAAATTAGAACGTTAAAAAACGAATTGCGCTCTTGCCTATGGTTAATGAACTTAAAAAATATTATTGATTTAAAAGGCAACATAAACAAAAGAGTAATTTTTGGTAAATTAAATCAATGGTTAGGGTAAAAATTTAAAAAAAAATAATTAAATTTAGGATTTTGCTTACTGTTTTTCTTATTTTGGTAGAAATTTGAATACCCCTTCTAAATTTTTTGAAATTGCATCCCGCGAAAATAAAAAAGGTATATATTTGCCTCGAACATATGATTTCATTAAGTCTTTATAGTGCTTATGAAATGGCAATCCTGATTGGCCGCCTGGAATAATCCCGATCGACTTATCCCAATCAGAGAGGTCGTGAATTTGCCGGTAAGAAGGTCCTACAGTCATTGCAAAATCACTCAAAGGATCATAATAGCCATTATTGAGCGTGTTCAAATCGCCACCAACTTTGAAAGGGCCAATATTTAATGCTTTAGCAGCATCATCAGCGAGAGAAAATGGATGAACAAGCGTAAGTTTATGGATATTCCCCCATTCCCACTTGTTATAATCTGAGGAAATCTTTTCAGACAATGAATTAATTGTTTTTTCTAATGTGTTAACAAGAATTTCTTCAAGTTCCTCGGATTTATCATCATAAATTTTAAATAATCTATTGAGTTCATAAGGGCAACCACTTAAGGAAGCATCGAGAAATTCTTTATCAATATACGGATTAAGTATCGCTTTTATAGTTTCTAAGTGCCAGACCTTGTAAATAGTACCTGCTACACTTTTACTTGTTAATTTATAATCCCACTTTTCTAATATTGATATTATTTCTGGAATTATTTTGGATAATTCTTTTGATTTTACTTTTTTTAGCATGATTGGTAGCAATTCAGCAGCTTCTTCAGAAAACTGATCTTTTTGAAAATTTTTAATATCTTCCATCGAGAATTTTTCTTTTGACTGGAGTAAATTTTTTAATCTTTTTTGCCTGTAGAATCCTATTGAGTCTTGAGATATAAGTACCCCATTAGGAGCTTTATCTTCGTTATAATTTGCCGTATACACAAAGCTATAATCTGGATTGAAAACTGAAAACATTTTTTCGAATGGAACTAAACCACGCCAGTTGTATTTTTCATCCGTGCCAGGAGTAACCATGGCCCCATTCCCATATTTCCTTTTAGGGATCTTTCCACCGTGCTGATGCCCAATATTACCGTCTACATCGCCATAAAGAAAATTCTGAGGTGTAATAGTCATCAATTTCGTGCCATCTCTAAATTCATCCCAATTTGATGCTTTGTTAATTTTAAGGAATCCTTCTAAATTATCTTCAAGTTTTGCTCCGAAACTCGACCAACGCAAGGCATACTTTCCGGGGAGTTTTATTTTATATATTTTATTATCTATCTCGAAATATTCTACAACGGGGCCAAATTTTGTCATTAACACTTTAAATGGTATAGGATTGGGTTCTTCCCTAATAGTTATTGGTTCTTCAATAATCTCGAAATCTATCCATTGCTCGTTGTAAAGGTATTGATTCTCATTTTCAGGATTTAATTCCAATTTAAATAAATCTACATTATCCGCCGAGACATTTGTACATCCCCACGCAATTCTTTCGTTATGCCCTAAAACAACACCAGGGAGCCCTGGAAAAGAAGATCCAAAAACATTCAAATCAGGGCAGTTTAAATGAATTAAAATCCATATAGCTGGCACAGTAAGAGGTAAATGTGGGTCGTTTGCGAATAATACCGACCCTGACACTGATTTATTAGGACCTATTACCCATCCATTACTTCCTATAGGATTTTCTAATTTAGCTTCTGAATAGAGTGGGATAATTTTATCGGCCATTTCAAGTCCTAACTTCATAACAAGATGTTCACGCAATAACTCTAAAGGATAATTCCCACTCAAACCCCATTCAATTAAACTAACGATTTTAAAAGAATCTTCAAGCTTCCATTCCCTTGGTTTTATCTCAAGAACTGAAAATTCGATCGGGGGATTAATCCTTGCTTTTTCGATGCCTGCATTAACGCCTGTTATATATGATTGTAACAATTGAAGTTGTTCATTATCTGGTTCTTTCAATAATCTTTCGACACAATTTCTCGCGATCCGATGTAATCCAATTATTTTATAGTGTTTATCCATATCAAGAGTAGCATTGCCAGTAAGTTCTGAAATTTCTCCAGTTGTTAACCGCCTAAAAAGTTCCATCTGCCATAATCGATGGCGTGCATGTATGTATCCTTGGGCACAATATGCATCTTCGAGTGATTTAGCATAAATATGGGGAATTCCCCATTTATCCCAAAGAATTTCAACCTCCTCTTTGATCCCTTCTAAAGATTCAGAACCTTCATTAGGAGGAAAAGCATTTTTTGCAATTTGAAGTATTTCTTCCATATTTATCTCATTAAATTTTATTTAATTTAAATATTAAACTTTAAATCTATAAGAGTTTAAAACGATATTATATTGAGATTTTCTTTAGAATCTGTTTGACCTTTTAATATACAACTAAAAGCGCTTAAATTATTAAACTTTAATTTGCTATTTTTAGCAATTATACAATTTTCTAACTCGAAATTATCACCTAGCACCACATTGTCAAATAAAATAGTATTAACTAATTCTGTGTAATTTCCTATTTCACAATTATTTCCAATGTAAACATTTGGACCTAAAAGAACATCTTCTCCTATTTTTACGTTAGAACCAAGATGAACAGGCTCAATAAAAGTTGGAAAATCACCGATATACTTATCAACACAGTGTTGCCCTCTTAATTCATTTTTAATGAAATTTATTTGTCTCTCTCTAACTTTATCTGTATCGATCTCTTTTTCAGAAATCAGTTTTTCAATTTCTCCTAAACTCATTTTCATTTTTATTTAATAGATAATTAATTATAATCCTAAGATTTCAATTAATTGCTCAATATTTTCATCATTTTTTGCGCTTGTTGTAATGACAAGAATATTAGGATTAAATTTCTTGGCATCCTTTATCATTTTTTCTACATTAGTGCCCAATCTTTCAGCTAGGTCTATTTTATTTATTACCGCAACGTCAGATATTTTAAACAGCATAGGATGTTTCTCAACTACCCATTCACCTTCTGTTGTCGAAACTATTACAACTCTTTTATCAGTTCCAAGAGAGAAATCTGATGGACAAATTAAGTTTCCAACATTTTCAATGAATATAGCATCATAATTTGTTAAATCTTTATTATTTATTATCTGATATATATGATAAGCATTTAGCGCACATTCACGTCCCGTATTAATTTGAACCGTTTCAGTGTTATGTTTCTCGATTCGGTCTGCATCAACCCTAGTTGTAATATCTCCGCATATGACCAGAATTCTATATTTCGAAGATAATTTTTCACTTATTTTTTCTAAAATCGCTGTTTTTCCTGCTCCAATTGCTCCGACAATATCATAAGATTTTATATTATATTGTTTAAACTCTTTATTAATCTGTTCAGCAAGAATTTCGTTGCTTTTTCCAACTTCTTTTTTCGTTTCAATTACTAAATCCCTTATTTCTTCTCTTGCTAAATTAATACTTTCCAGTTCTCGAATTCTATGAATTCCTCTCTCGTCGTTATCTGACATTTCCTAGAAATAAAATATTTTTATTTATAACTCTAAAAAAAATTATTATGTAAGTAAATTACAAATGAAAAAAAAAGATATTCAAAAGTCAATGGTAAGCAAATTTCTAAAAAAAGTTCATCTACCTTTAAATTAAAATATTTATTAAAATCTCCTTTCTACGACAAAATTTAATAAACTATTAAAAAACTCTAAATCAGATTGATTGATGACAGGTTTCAATTTATTCAAAGAAGATTTGGCTTCTTGTAAAAAAGAATTTGCCAAAATCTTACATGAATTTACTACATTAGCTTCAACGAATAACTCTTTAACTTCTTGAACATTGTTATTTGTCATGTCTTGTTTCTCAATTAATTCATTGAGTCTACTTTTTTTCTTATTTTCCAATTTATTATACGCCTCTATTAATAAGCAAGTTTTTTTCCCTTCTCTTATATCTCCATCTGTTGGTTTACCAGTTATTTTTTCGTCTCCAAAGGTTCCTAAAATATCATCAATAATTTGAAATATAATTCCTAAGTTTATACCATAAGTAGATAAGAACTGTAAATATTTATCATCTACATCTGAATAATTTGCTCCTATTAAAATCGATTTTTCTAATAGAGCTCCTGTTTTAAGTGAAATCATTTTAATATAATCTTGAATGTTTATTCTTTTTTGATTTACCATATCTATTTCGATAAGCACTCCATCACTAATTTCTTTAAAAACTTCTTCGTAGTAATTTATTGCTTTAAGATTTAGCTTATGTTCAAATTCATTGAAGATATATGCTTCTAATCCCATAAAAAATGCTGTGTCGCCACCTATTATTCCAATATTTGTACCAAAATCTTTATCAACTATTTTTTTTAAATCATATTTTTCGTAGTATTTCCTAAATCTATAATGAAAAGCAGGTTTTCCTCTTCTGAAATCGTCTTTATCTATAATATCGTCATGAATTAAAGATGCATTGTGTAAAAACTCTATTCCAACACTAGGGATTATAATTCTTTCATCGATTTTCTTTTTGAATGAATTGTATGTAGCAATGCATAACAAAGGACGGATTCTTTTGCCCCCCGATAAAAAATAATCCTTTAGTGTTGAATAATAGTCTTTAAGAAATGGATTTTTAACACTTTCCAACTTTCGGTCATAAATTTGTTTTATCGCCTCGTTTATTTTGGGTTTGTATTTTCTAACATATTCGGCAAATTTCATAAAATAACCCCTTAATCTAATAGTTTCTTCATTATAATCTCAGAACTTCGATGATTTTCCCACAACGATAAGAACTTCTTTAAGTTCTCGTCATTTTGAAATATTTTATCTCGGGTTACTCTTTTAGCCTTTAACACTTTAAGAAATTTTCTATCTAATAATTTCTCGTATTGAATACCTAATTTATCTAATTTATCTCTTTTTTCACATGTCTTAATTGATTCAATAGCATACAGTCCAGACATCATAGCGTAAGGAATACCTTTACCTGAGATAGGATCGACGATACCGCCAGCGTCACCCACAGCAAATACATTATTATCGTAAAGTTTTGGTCTTAGACCAACAGGAATTAAATGCGGTTTGAAAATTTCTGTTTTTGAGTTAACTAATGCTTTTTTTACAAATGGAAGCGAAGTAAATTTTTTGAATTCATTTCTTGAATTCTTAATTAAATTAATTTGATTGCCCCACCCTACTGTTATAGTTTCAGTTTTTGGAAATAACCAAGCATATCCAACAGGGATAAGGTTTTCAATACCAAAAAACAAATGAACAGTATCAACTCCTAAAATCTTATCAATATACGATTTCGATGTTTTCATTTCTTTGGTAATTGTTAAAATTATATTCTCTTTTTTAAAATAAGGCCAATTTAATTTTTTTAATGTTTGAGAGGTAACACCATCAGCCGCAATTACATAATTAGCTATATATACATCTTTACTAGTTGTAATCTGGTAAGAATCATCAAGTTTATCAATATTGATTAATGGTTCTTTTTCTTTTAGTATAGCTCCATTATCAACAGCCATATCTGTTAAGAATTTATCAAAAATATTTCGCCAAATAACTGCACCTTTTCCTTTTTTAGAATAGTCTTCTCCGTCTACATGGTGCAATTCTAAAGATTCAATAACTCTTGCTATTTTTTCTTCTGGATAATTAACTTCTTCTACTAACTCCCATGCCATTGCTCCGCCACATGCTTTATATCTTCCATTTCCTCCAATAAGTTCTTTTTCAAGTAATAAAGTTTTATATCCATTTTCAGCTGCAACTTTCGCAGCAAATGAACCGCCAGGACCAGCACCAACTACAATTATATCAAATATATTGTCAATTTTTTCCATAAATAATCAAATTTAAAATTTATATATTATAAATTTAAGCTATTTTAATAGATTGAGAAAAGGAATAAATCCTAATATTTTTTATTCTTTTCTTTTTTTATAAATCAAAATTCGTGAAATGAGTTTAAAAAAATATGAAAAACGCTAATATTATTATTCATGTTGTTTTTATTGGGAAGCCACAATGGGAAGCTGGATGGCCATATATAGGTTATGATAATGATAAATTGATAGGTACCATTCGTAATCATTTGAATGAGAAGTTCCCTAAAATTAATTTTACTCATAGTGAAATTGTTAGTATCTATGAAAAAGAGTTAATTAATCAAATCAAAGAAAATATATTAAACGCAGATGGAGTAATAATTTTTACGATAGGGCATTATGGTTATCCAGGAATTATCAAGGCTGGAATTGAATTCATTGAAATAGGAAAACCCGTAATTTTAGCAAATCTGATTTATGCTGGAGACCATTCTTTCACAAAAATTTATGTTAGTATAAAAGAAAAAAATTATCATGTTTATCCCATATCTTCCAAGAATATTGAGGATTTTGACAGATCCATCGAAATTTTATCTAATCTTTTACGACTTAGAGGTACAAATGTTTTAGTTTATGCTAGTGATAAAATTAAGATGGATTGGGAAATTATTCTTGGATTATTTAATCCAGAGCGAAAAAAACTTAGAAAAGAAAGCCCTGAATTTATTGAGCAAGTAGGTAAAATGAGCGGAGATGCTAATTTTGAATTTTATACCGATACAGAGGGATTTGATCAAGCTCATCAATGGAGAAAGGATGAAAAGAAGTACAGAGAAAATATGAAAAAAATCTTTGATGTAGGGATGATAAGGGGAGATCCAGATGAGATTGTTAAGTATTACAAAAAGGTCGACGAGGAGGAAGCAAAAGTAATTGCGGATAAATGGATTAAAAATGCTAAAAAAATTGAACCAACCGAAAAAACTATATTAAATTCAGCAAAGTTGTACATCGCTTTTAAAAATATTTTAAATGATAAAAATTGCAGGGTGTTTGCCCCAGATTGTGGTACATTTCTTTTGACTGGGAAATTACCTGCTTATCCCTGCATGGCTTTTTTTGAACTAAGCAGTGAAGGATATTATGGAATTTGTGAATCTGATATGGATTCTGCGATGAGCTTTCTATTTGGTCTATTTATAACAGGTAGACCAGGATATGTTTCAAATCATACTTTTGATTCAGTAAATGATCAAATTACTTATATGCATTGCGTTGCACCAAGTAAATTATATGGAATCGATGGTCCATTAGCAGATTATGAAATTTTATATCATGGTGAAACCGCATATTTGGGGGCTTCTCCCTGTGTGAAATTCCCTGTTGAGGAACAAGTTACTACCATAAAAATCAGTGTTTTTGAGAATAAAATAGAAATCAGAACCGGAAAAATTATTGATAATATTACAGACAAGGGGGG
>JBHLQY010000023.1:0-31621 GCA_048883105.1 Candidatus Thorarchaeota archaeon
AAGGAACTGAGTATTTTTTTAGAGAATAAAAACAGGACTATTTTTTAGTTTTAATTAGAAATCTATATCAACCATTACATTATATTTTCTTAACTCTTCAACAAATTGCTCAGTGTAAGAATATTGAATAATACTAAAAATATATCGTATTAATCTATAATAATCGATTATAATTGTGCAATTCTGCAATCAATTCTTCATATAATTTTCATATGAAAATTCTACATAACCAGATAGTTTTTTCCTTTATTAAAAATATATATATGAAATTATTAATTTTGAATGATTGTTTAAAATCTTAATTAATAAAAGAAATGAAATATGTCTATGGACCTGTACCGAGCAGGAGACTAGGAAGGTCATTAGGGATTGATCCCATTCCTTCGAAAACTTGTAATTACCAATGCATTTATTGTCAATTAGGAAGAACAATAAATTTTACCAATGAAAGAAAAAATTATTATCCAAAAGAAGAAATTATTGCTGAAATGAGAGAGGCTATCAAACAATATGAAAATGATCTAGATTTTATCACTTTTGTTGGTAGTGGGGAGCCTACGTTATATAAAGACTTAGGAGATTTAATTTTTAAAGCAAAAGAGCTATCAAAAAAACCCATTTGCGTAATTACAAATGGTGCATTATTATATAATTCCGAGGTTAGTAAGGCCCTTATGCTTGCTGATGTTGTTTTACCTAGCTTAGATGCAGGAGATGAGATATTATTTATTAAGATAAATCGACCTCACCCCTCTATTAAATTTGATGCTGTAATTCAAGGATTCATAGATTTTAAGAAAAGATTCAGAGGTAAATTTTGGATAGAAATAATGATAATGAAGGGAATTAACGATTCTAAAGAAGACCTATTAAAGATAAAAGAGAAAATTGATTTAATTAAACCAGATAGAATAGATATAAACGTTCCAATAAGACCTCCTACAGAAAATTGGGTTAAAATTCCTGATAAAAGTATTCTTCCTCTTCTTAATGAAATCTTTGGCGATTTTTATGATATTACATTTCCAGAGATTGGAAAATTCGGTTTTTACTCATCAGATTTCGAAAAAGAAGTCTTTTCGATAATTGAAAGACATCCATTGAGACAAGAACAAATTCTGGAAACATTTTCTTCTGATAGTTTTAATAAAGATGATATCTTATTGCGATTAGAAAAGCTTGAATCTCAAAATAAGATTGAAAAAATTGTATATAACAATCAGATTTTTTGGAAATTAAATACAAATTTGAAAATTCAAGAAATAAAGTTAGAATAGAAAGATGTTAGGCTTTTAAAATTATTTAAAATTGAGAAGAATTCAACATGAGTGTAGATATCTCTGATGGAATAGAAAGTGGGGATTTAATAATTAGAGTTTTAACGACAAATTCAGTTGTTTCGACTTTATTAACAGATGAGAAATTTCAAGGAAAAGTTATACAACCTCAAACTAATGGAAGCAAATTAATAGCAGAACATGGGCTTGCTATGAGTTTTGAAATAACCGAAGGAGATATCAAAAAAATGTTTCTTTTGGATATGGGAGGACCCAAAAATACAATTATTCAGAATACTCAGGCAATGGGAATTAATTTTAGTGATTATGATAAGGTGATATTAAGTCATGGGCACATTGATCATTATGGAGGTTTTCTTAAAGTTTTCCCTCAATTAAAGGAAGGGTGCGAAATAATATTAACTCCAAATTCATACAATCAACACGTTATATATGTACCAAAATCTGGTCGATCTCATTATACACCTGAAGAATTGACAGAAAACCTTCGTGAATTACAAAAACAAAACACTTTTAGTTTTAGCTTTAAATTACCACCTTTAAAGAAATCTATGATTGAAAACTTGGCAAATCAACATAATCTTAAAATAGTAGAAACAACTGCCCCTATTAAATTAACAAATGGCATAATTACAAGTGGAGAAATAGAACTGTTTGATGAGAACGAAGTCACAAAAGGAATGTACCTCATGAAAGGAAGAAAGGAATTTGCCAAAAATTCCTTCAAGGATGAAATTTCAATATATATTAATGTAAAAAATAAAGGTTTAGTGGTGATAACGGGCTGTGGACATACAGGCATTATAAATACTATTAAACATGGCCAAAAACTAACTGGAATTGATAAAATATATTCTGTAATTGGTGGATTTCATAAGGAATGGGAAAAACCTCAAGACATTGAAGCCTCTGTAAAATTTATTGAGGATCTTAATCCTGAGATAACTTGTGGGATGCATTGTACCGGTTTTGAATTTAATAAAATTATGTCAAGGCATCCGTCTCATACATTTGGAATAGTGGGAACCGAATTTCATTTATAATTTGCTATATCCTTCTTTTTTTTAATCTTGAATAAATTAAGACTCTATCATTGAAATTAAATATCTGCTATAGGTGCTGTTTATAGAAGAGTTAAGAGTATTAAAGAAATAGTTTTAAAATCTTTTTGGTATTTTGTATTATTCTTAAAGAAATGAAAAAACAAGAAATTTACAAGAGAAATTATCTATTATAGTGGTTATTATCCTCGAAATCTCTTTTGTAAAGTAATATTATGTAATGTAAAAGCTAAGAATAAAAACACGATACCAAAAATTGTGATGACAAGAAAATCGAGAATTATACCATAAGTTCCAAAAGCACTAGCTTCACCTAATCCAACGTTAATGATATCAATAAAGTATGTAAGAGGGGATATTAATGCAAATGGAGCTGATGAAATTGGCATAAATAATGGACTCATAAAAATTAGTGGAAATTTTACTAAAATGGTTAGGATCATTGTACTTGCAGGCGTATCTGTTGGAGGAACTGATAATATTAAGCTGAAACTAGAAAAAGCAAAAGCCGCTATGATAATTCCAATAATGATGATTAAAATGTTTAAAGATGACCATAATCCAAAAATGATTATACCTAAAATCATCGGGATTGTTGAAAATATACAACCGAAAAAAAATGAACTCCAAACATTACCAAGTAAAATTGTTTTTATTGAAATCGGGCACGCTATTAATCGCTCTAGAGTCTTTTGTCGAGTCTCCCATGGAAATACTACGGGGCCAATAGATGTCGAAGTTAAGAATAAAACCATTGCCATAAGCCCAGAAATTATATAAATTGGAAGAATTCTTCTCCCTATAGTAAAAGCAAAAAATAACATGATTGGAAATAATATTCCTTGAATTACTACAGGTCCTTTATTATAATAAATCCTTAAATCTTTCTTAGCTATTGCATAGGATCTTCTAATTTGTGTAAAAAAACCCTCAAATTTTAAATTTTCTGAATAAATTTCGTCGTTATTACTAATTATAACCGCCTCCATTAATCATTTTTACAAAAACGTCCTCTAAGTGAGGTTCATAGGTATTAATTTTTTTTACTTTAAGATGGTTTGATTTCAAATATTCAATAATTTCAAAAACACCATTGTTAATATCATGAACTATTATATGATAATAATCTTCAATCTTTCTAACTTCTTTTATAGCATTTAAACTTTCTAATCCTTTTTGATTTACATCATTCATCAAATATAGATCAATTGCCTGATATTCTTGTTTTAACTTTCTCAAGTTTTCTGGAGAATCTAAACCAATGATTTTCCCTCTATTGATTATTGCTATACGATCACATAACTCATTAGCTACATCCATATCATGAGTTGTCATGAAGATTGTCATTCCTGTTTTGTTATATTCCCTTATTAACTGTTTTATAATTCGTGCCGATTGAACATCCAAACCTGAAGTAGGTTCATCTAAAAATAATATTTTAGGATTGCTCATCAGTGCCAAACATAATAATAATCTCTGTTTCATACCTTTCGAATACTTCTTGGCTTTAGAGTATCGCCTCTCAAATAATTCAAATTTTTTAAGTAAATTCTCGGCACGATTTTTTCCTTCTTTTTTTGGAATTCCATAAATTTCTCCGATGAAATTTAAATTTTGAATACCTGTGAGATCCAAATATACATTTGCCATTTCAGGAACATTTCCCATTATTTGCTTTACTCTAATAGGATGTTTCCAAATATTTTCTCCAAAAATCGCTATATTCCCATTCGTCGGTTTTAAAACACCAGTTAACATTCGAATTGTTGTTGTTTTTCCTGCTCCATTTGGCCCTAAAAATCCAAAAATCTCACCACTTTTAACCTCAAAACTAATGTTATCAACAGCATAAATTAAATTATTCTTTCTTTGTGGAGCTGGTTTACTCTTTCTTTCCTTTCTTATACGTTTAGATGGCTTAAAAAATTTAGATAAATCTTTTGCTACAATTGCATTCATTTTTCACACCTTATAATATAAAAAAAAAGATATTCTTTTATTAAATAATTTCATTTCTTTTTTTAATTGATTTAAACTAAAAAAAATTGTCAAGAATTAACTGTTCCTTACACCTCTTAAGTCTTTTTTTTGCTAATTTAACATATTTAGGCGAAATTTCATATCCAATATAACGACGCTTAAGTTTTAGAGCTGCTATCGCTGTAGTACCAGAACCAATAAAAGGATCTAATATTATATCACCTTGATAAGAGTAAAATTCAATCAATCGTAACGGTAATTCCTCTGGAAATGGTGCTGGATGACCAATTTGCTTGGCGGAATCTGCAGAAAAGTTCCAAATGGATTTTGACCATTCAATAAAAGCTTCTTTATTTATCGAATCAAACTTATTTCTTTTTTCAAGTTTATTTGTCAACTTTGAAAATATTAGAATATATTCGTGAATATCTCTAAGACATGGATTGCTTGCTGATGCAAACGAGCCCCATGCTGTAGAGACTCCTGCAGAAGCTCCTTTATTCCAAATTATTTCTCCTCGCATGTGAAAGCCAATTTTTTGCATTATTTCAATAATATAAGCATGAAATGGAATGTACGGTTTACGCCCTACATTTGCTATATTAATTGCCGCTCTACCTCCAGGAACTAGAACTCGCCATGTTTCTTTAAAAACATCCTCAAGCAAGCTTAAATATTCTACAAGCGTTAAATTATCATCATAATCCTTTCCAACACAGTAAGGTGGACTAGTAATCATTAGATGAACAGAATTATCAGGAAGTATATCCATATTTCGGCTATCCCCTAATATTATTTGGTCTAATTTATTAAGAGGAATTAATTTCGAATTATCAACATACTTAACTTTCTTTGGTTTGATAACTTCTCTGTATAGATTAGAATTATAAAATTGAGAAGAGTCATGACATTCTCTTTTCGATACTCCAAAAGAACTAGTTTTTGAGCCTTTAATGGAAGGCTCATTTTTATTTCCCATTATTATACAAATAGTAAGAAAACAATATAAAGCTCTTTAAGCATTTGTTGTTAAAAAGATAACATCTATTTAAAATTAATCTTAAA
The DNA here is from genome assembly GCA_048883105.1 of Candidatus Thorarchaeota archaeon. GTDB lineage: Archaea > Asgardarchaeota > Lokiarchaeia > Sigyniarchaeales > SOKP01 > LW40-45. The sequence continues at coordinate 5,405 of JBHLQY010000023.1, forward strand.
ATTAAATTTAATATATTATTTAATAATTTTTACTTTTTGTCCAAGAGCTTGACCAGGAACACCCGCTTTTTTGAAATGAGCTCTTACAGCACCATTATTTCCGTGAGAACGATTAATTACACCTCTCAATTGTTTACCGGTAGGAGTTACCCATACAATTGTTCTACCAATCAGTTTATTTGCTTCTTTCCTTGTTTTAATGTTTGGGAAAATCAAGATGCAGTGTTTAGGGTGTAATGTATGACGGCCTTGTCTGTAATTTGCAATGACTCCTTCCAGACCTAATAATTCTAATTTATTTGATGCCATGTGAAAAAACATAAAACAATTCGTTATTAACCTAATAATATAGGGAGGAAAATATGGGAAAAAATAAAAAATTTTGCCTTTTGAGAAATTCCTAATATTATCTATTATAAGTAAATAAAGACGCTATGACTTTTTGTGGATTTCATTCTTTTGCTCAACTATGATTTTTTTTTCTTAATAAATATAATGGAGATAAGGGATATAATACTTATAACTATAAAAATCAAAATTATTGTTCCAAAAGGAATTCCCTCGTCTCCAAAGTCAATATCAAGATCTTCATCCTCCTCAGAAATAACTTTGGCTGGGGGGGTCCAATGAAATAAGTATACTTGATTATCTGTGCTGCCAACTACTAAGTATTTGCCATTAGAAGAAATTGCTACGGTGGTGACATTCCCTCCGGTGTCATAAGACCATAAAGGATTGTTATTAGAGTTGTCATAGAAATATGTGCTATTATCATTACTACCAACAATTATATACTTTCCATTGGAAGAAATAGCGACAGAAGTTACAGCATCTTGAGCGTTATAGGTTCTGATAGGATTTTTGTTTGACCGTTCAAAAAGATAAGTATTATTATCCTTACTCCCAACTGCGAGAAAATTGCCATCTGAAGATATTGCCACTGCCATGATTTCGTCTCCAGTTTTATAACTCCATTCTGGTACTTTACTATATTTATTAAACAGATAAATCTCTTTGTCATCGCTTCCGGCAGCAATATAATAACCATCGGAGGAAATAGCCACAGTTTCTACATCATCTCCGGCTTGGAACTCCCATAAAGTATTATTAGATGATTTGTAAAAGAAATAGACATTATTATCTGCACTACCAGCTACAATATAATTCCCGTCGGAAGATATGGCAACTGAATTAATTTTATCATTGGAAGTAAAATTCCAAACAGGAGAAGAACTAGCATTTCTAAGTAGAGATATTCTATTATCCTTATTTCCAATTACAATGTAATTTCCATCAGATGATATTGTTACAGAATTCATATCATCTCCCATTGTATAATTCCATTTTGGTGTAGAATCAGATACATTATTAAATAAGTAAGCACGATCATCATTGCTGCCTGCTATAATATAAAAAATATCCGATGATATGTCAACTGTACTTACATTATCTCCAGTTGGATAATTCCACATTGGTGTTTTAGAAGAAGAACTTGAGTAATTGAAAAGGTATGTATTATTATCTTTACTTCCTGCAACGATATATTGTCCATCGGACGAAATTGCTACCGAATCTATATCATCTCCAGTAGTATAATTCCAAATTAGAGAAGTTGCCGAATGTTTTGGAATTAGAAACTGGGCTTCATATTGACTAAGACCATTTTTTTTATGAATATAAATTAATTGTGAACTAAAAAGAACACCTGAAAAAATAATTATCATTGAAAATATTAAACCAAAAATACTTGTTTTTCTCATAGATTTTGATAAAATTCTGTATTTATTATAGAAAAAGAATTATATTATTAAATATCATATTAATTTTCTATCATTTCAGACGTTTTACTCCACGCTTTAAAATTTAATTCTTCGATTCTGTTATAAAATTCTTGAGACGCTAATTTTTTTTCGTCTATTATAACATTGTTTACTTGATTGATTAACTGATTTTCAGAATCCTTAAGGTTTTTAATATACCTCTCTTGCTCTGATTTTCTATAAAAACCTTGAAAGCTTCTTAAAAAAGCAGTATGCTTGCTCCAAATCCATTCAGGATTAATTTTTGGGTATGGTCCAGGCTTTAAAACTCTTTGATCTTTAACAGGAAAAATATATGGTTTATAAATACTCATACAGGGGAGAGTGGTTCCTGTAAACCAATGAATCGATTTATTCTTATCTTTTCTTAAATGAGAAACTTGGGAGCCAGTTGATTCAAATCCCCCGTGCATACAAATTCCTGCTTCGTGTTCTCTCAAGAATTGCATCATCATTTTATGGGTGATATCTCCCTTATTTTTATTCAATAATATAGTAGATTTCCCCCCTCTTGAATAAGGTGAAGGTTTATCTGAGATAGAGTCCCCTGAAAACGATATGGCAAAATTAAAACTATTATCATCTTTGCAATATCCTTTTTCAATTGCATTTTGTATTATGCCTTTCCGTCTATAATCACCTTTTCCCCTAATTGAAATTTCATTTGAAATTGATCTTACATCTTTAACTTTTTCAGCAATCCACCAATCGTCAGCAGTTTCTAAAACATATGCTTCCTCTGGATCTGCCATGATAAATGAATTATGGTACATCCAGCTTGGATCATCGTAAGCACAACCTCCCCCTTGATGATGTTTTTCTAATAGTTCTGTTATAACATTCATTGATTCTTTCGCTGTTTTTCCTCGTTCAAGTCCTAATCTTAAGAGATCCATGCCTAAGAGACCAGATCTCCTTAATGGCTCATGTGTATGTACGGCTTCATTCCCAATTACAACCCCATATTCATTTGCTCCCATTTCAGAGCCCCACATCCAAAAAGGTTGACTTAATAAAACAGCAGCGGTCTCAGAAGCTTGGGGGATTGTAATATATGTACATTTTACTATCTCGCTTTTTGAATACTTTGCTCTAGGAATAAATGTAATTAATTGGGCTTCAGTTAGCGGTCTATCGCTGTTTTTTCCAAATATAACACTTCCATCTGAAGTTGAATTCCCTAAGGCTACGAGAGTATCACACAATTAGGTGATCAACTCTTCAGATTTTGTCCAAGCCTCCTCATTTAAAGATTTTATGTGCGTAATAAAATCATTAGTAGAGATTTGATCTCTTTTTGAGATTGTATCATCGACTTTAACTACGAGATCCTTTTCCATAGTTCTTAATTTTTTAATATAATCCTCTCGCTCGGGTTTTACTTTAGTAGGATTTCTAATGAAAAGTTTAACAAAATCCTTATGTCTGTTCCAAAACCAATCAGGATTAATTTCTGGATATGGCTTTGCTTCTAGAATCCTTTGACCTTCAATTGGGAATATATAAGGTTTAAATATACTTAAACATGTCAGAGAACTTCCTGTAAACCAATGAATAGATTTTTCTACTTCACATTTAAGAGAAGAAACCATCGATCCAGCCGTAAAATCATTACGTCTATGCCTACATATAATTCCTTCATGTTCTCTTAAGTTTTCCATCATAACGGCAGGAGTTATTTGGCCATTATTTTCACTTAATTGACCCATCGAACATTTTATATGATTTGGTAATGGTTGTGGACTTGAAAATGTAAGAGCAAAATCAAAGTCATTATCATCTTTACAATATCCATGTTCAATTGCATGTTGGATTATATTATCTCGTCTAAAATCTCCTTTCCCTCTTATAGAAATATCATTAGAAATAGACCTAAAATTTTTTACATTTTCTACAATCCACCAATCTCCAGCCATTTCTATTATATATGCGCTTTGAGGGTCTGCAATAATCATGGAATTATGATAGTTAGTCCCAGATTGGTGATGAGCACCCCCCTGACCATACTTTTCTAACAAATCAATTACAATGTCTAATGCTTCTTTTGCAGTTTTTCCTCTTTCTAATCCCAATCTTACAAGATCCATACCTAATAAGCCTGTATCTTTAAGTGGCTCTTTAGTAGCAATTGCTTCATTCCCTATTACTACACCATATTCATTAGCACCCATTTCTGCCCCCCAGATCCAGAATGGCTGGCTTAATATAACTGCTGCTGTTTCAGTGACTTGTGGAATTGATATATGTGTGGTTTTAAGGTCATCTCCTTTTGAATATCGCATTCGAGAATTATAAGTAATTAATTGAACTTCGTCATAAAGCCTATCACTATTTTTTCCAAAAATAACATTCCCACATTTAGTTGAATTCCCTAAAGCAATATATGTATCGCACATAATCCTAAACAATTTTTATTTTATATTTCAAAATTTATTATATTAAAAAATTTATTCTTTTTAAAAAAAAGAAAGCGTATAATGTTAATTACATTTTTATGTTAATTTTTGTCGTAATCGCCATAAATATATAGATGGTTAATTAACTTTTAATATATTAAATTTATTAAAGAACTTGAGTCAACTATTATATAATAATAGAAATTTTAACTTTTTTTTGGCAATTCTTGAGAAATTACAAAAAAATGAGCTAATTTGATTGGTAATAAAAAAAAAGTCTGGATATTTACATTTGAATACGCTGGTATTGCTAAGGTTGGAGGACTTGGTGAAGTACCAGCAAATCAAGCAAAAAACTTAGTAGAACAATTCAATATCACTGTTTTTCTACCTTCTCATGGACAACTCGAAAGATTAAAGAAAACAAAAGAGATTATTAGAATACCATTTAATTGTGTAGGACAACTAGATCTTTCCTTATTTGGTATAAATGAACCGATAAGCAGTTATGAAGTTTCTTTTTATAAGGTAAAATTAAATGGAATAGATATTATTTTAGTATCGGGGGGAAATTCATTTGCAAGAAAATATTTGGATGATAAAATTGTATATAATCCAGATACTTTTGCTGGAAAATTATGCCTCTTTAGTATTGGAATGCGATGCTTAATTGAATACTTAATTGATCATAAAGAAGATTTACCTGATATTGTACATATGCATGATTTTCACGTCGTAATACCATTTATAGGAATTAAACAAGAATTAATTAAACACGGTTTAGACGTTGCATCAATAATTACAATTCATTTATTAACATGGCCAAGATACAATTTTGATTTTTATTATGCTTGTGGTATCGATGACACCCCTATTAAAGTTTTTATGAAAGAGGGATTTAAATTAATGTCTTTTAAAGAAATTTTTGCTCTCTGTGAAGATATTAAGGGGCCTCATCCACCAACCGTCGAAAAAATTGGCGCTGTTATTAGCGATTTGGTAACGACAGTAAGTCAATCGTATTTGAACTCTGATATTATTCCCAATTTAGGTCGAGATTTAATAGAATTTAAGTCTAATTTTATATGGGATGGGTGTGATTGGGAATATGATGATATATGGCAAACAATATTCAACACTTTAGGAGCTGAAATGCGTCAAGTATTGAATATTTCAAATGAATCTACAATAACTCGAAAAGACATGAAAAAATATTTACTAAATTATAAAATCGGTCACTTAAGTCAAAGTCCATTAATTAGTTCAGAAAATGTTATTAATGTTATAGAGGGAATTTCTGAAGGAAATCCTTATATAAAAAATGGAAATGTAAAATCTTTTTCTGAGACTGGTCCATTATTAATCACAACTGGAAGAATATCGAAACAAAAGGGGTTTGAAACGATTTTAGAGGCAATTCCTAAAGTTATAAGAGTAGTTCCTGAAGCAAAATTTTTATTACTTCTCTTGCCTACTGATTATAGTCTAAATGAAATAAGAACTTACGCTAATTATATTAAACTATATCCAGAAAACTTAAGAATAATATTTGGGTTAGCCGCTGAAATATTTTACCTAGCTCATATTGCTGCTGATGTTTATTGCGCATTATCTAGATGGGAACCGTTTGGCATAATTGCTTTAGAGGCAATGTCTTCAAAACTCCCAATAATTGCAACTAAGGTTGGAGGTCTACAAGAATCTGTTATTGATATAAGATTGGACCTCGAAAACGGTACTGGCATGTCAATTGAAAAAGATAATACATCTCAATTTGCGGATGCATTAATTTCTTTATTTTTATTAGCCGAAATTTCTGAAAAAGTTAAAAATGGAATGTCTATTTACGACCCAGAAATAATGCTATTGGTTAATCAAATTCCAGACCAAATATCGAAATCTCAAGTCTTAATTGAACCAAATTATTACGATAAAATAAAGGAGAATTGTTATAGGCAAGTAAACAATAATTTTAGATGGCATATTGTTTCTAAAAAATTAATAGATTTATACAATGAGGTTATGAATCTACATCAGAATGCCAAAAAGGATATAAATTTTGAATAATTGCGTTATTTTTATCTGGAACGATTTCCAACTCCTTTCTAATCCAATCAGATATCCATTGATATTTATCTTTAAATCTCCTATCCATAAAAATTAACGCACCTTTATCTGATATTTTTCTTATCGGACGACCCCCCGCTTGATTAGCCCTTTGAATAGCAGGATAAAGGTAGCCAAAATCCCATCCTTGTTTGTCAAATACTTTATCATAATAATCAATTTTCGCTTGAACTCGTGGGGTGGGTAGGTGATAAGGAAAACCAGCGATTATGACAGAATTCATGAAATCTCCTGGATAATCTTCGCCCTCTGAATTTCTTCCACCGCATACTCCTAACAACACAGCACCATTATTTTGATCTAATGACATTGATTTAAAATTATTAATCATAGACGTGTTTTCGGATGCAGATAAGCCAGATTCTTCAATGAATAACTCTTTTTTATTTTTCTGAACTATAGAATCAAGCCCATTAGTATATAATCCTTTTAGAATTTTATATGAAGCACAGAAGATACCAATATTTCCTGGTGTAGAAAATAATACCTCATTTATCTTATTATTCATCTTTTTAAACATTACTGGCTTTCTATTTTCTCTTTTAGTATCAACCCCTTCAGTTATAATTGCTTTAATGTTTTTTTTCATGAAAGGTGAGTCTGCTATAATACCCTTATAACTTTTACCACTCTCTTGTAATCCCATTAATTTATTAAATACATAAGGATTTATAGTTCCTGAAAGATTTAAACATGTGAAACAATTTTTTAATATAGGGATGGAGATTTCTCTTGGATCCAACGCTAAAATTTCCAGAGCAATATTTTTTTTTCCCTTTTTTTCCTGTATTTTATAACAAAAGAAGTAGCTTTCTAAAAAATAAGTTTTAATCCATTTAAACCAAAATTCTGCTAATGATCCTACATAATCGCGTGAAATTTCACCATTTGCTATTTTCTCTTCGTGAATTGAAATACTAAATTCATGTATTTCTCTAATAAAATTTTTAAATTTGTTTAAATCAGCAAATCCAAGTTTTTCGTATATCAATTTTAAAAATATATTTGGTGATATTGCCTTTTCTTTAACTCTGAGTGTTTTTTTCTTATTATTCAAATGATCCATTAAAATATTGACAAAACTCTGCATTAAGATAGGAGATTGATACATCTCTAAATCTCTTAAGCACAATTTTAAAGAATAAGGAGTAATTCTGTCCGAATTTACTTCGGTTGCTACATCTATGATATTATGACATTCATCAATAACCAAAATACAATTTTTAAATTCACGACCAATAAATTTTAAGAAAGTAACTCGGATAAATGGGTTAAAAATCCACTGATAATTACAAATAATTACCCTCATTTCTTCTAATAAAAATTTACTTAGAAAATAAGGGCATAATTTCTTATCTTTACATAACATTATTAGCTCTTCAGCATCAATTGGTTTTTTAAATAATTCTGGGGCAATTAAAACGGGATTCTCTAATTCTCCTTTTTTTTTTAACAAATTTAAGAAATGAACGCAATTTTTATTATTCCTCAAATCCCTACAGACGGACATTGCTTCTTTTGGATTAAGTTTCAATGATAATAGAGTTTTATTCAAACACATTTCATTACGCCCTCTAAGCGAAAGTCCATTTATTTTTACATCCTTAAAACCTGTTTTGTTTAGAAATTGTGAGATTTTTACCAATTCTTTTATTACTATAGCGTTTTGCGAATGTGTTCTACAGAGATATATTATTTTTAAATTATTCTCAATTGCAATTGGGAGAAGAGCACTTAAAGCAATAATAGTTTTTCCTGTTCCATTTGGAGCTAAAAGCAATACATTTTTTTTTGCATAAGCACTTTTTTCTATTTGCCTTATAATATTTTCTTGCGACTCTCTAAATTGATCGTATGGAAAAAATTGTAAATAATTATGAGTGGTCAAAGTTTTAGCTCCAATGTTTTGATCCATAAATATTGATGAAATTCAAAATTTATATAAAAGAGGACTATAAAAATTTTTTATTAATGGACATTTAATAAAAAAAATGGGTAATAATTATTATTTAAAATTAAAAGATATTTATTCGGAAAGTCTTGTAAGAGATTTAATTTTATTTTTTTTCCTATTCTTATTAGTTGTTGCTCAAAACTGGGAGAATATATTATTTTTGTTATTTCCTCTAATAACATTTAGCTTTGCTATCTTTTTTAAAATGATCGATATTATTAAAAAAAGGAGCAAGGTTGAAAATAGTCAAATTATTTATAATCCTTTAGGTAATGAAAGAAAACACGCAAATCGCTTAACTTTTTGTGCCCTATTCCAATTAATTTTATTATTCTGGTTTGGTGCTGAATCACTATATCACCCACAATTAGTTGATAATTATTTGATTTATTTCATACCCATTTTCGTATTTTTCTATACTTTTGGCTTTTATTGGATATTTCTTGATTTATGGAAGTACAGTAGAATTGAGATTATAACAAATGGTATAGAAATTAATGTGGATCAAAAGGTATCTAAAAATTTAGATAATGTAATATCATTCCTTAAACTAAAAAATTTTAAATTAATATCATTGATTAATTTCTTTGTTTTTTTAATCTTAAATTTGTTAAATATACTCTTCATGATATTAATTGTCCTCGAGTTTATGCCCGGAATAAAATATACCTTACCAGGTTCTGGAATTGAAGGATCAGATCCTATAAGCATTTCAATTTTTATTTATGGAATTATAGCTATATCGCCATCATTATCTATAATCTTTCTGATATTAAACTACAAAGATATCAACGACATTAATAAAGAAAAACTTAACAACGTCTTAAATACCTTACCTAAAGATGTTCAAAATAAAATAATTGAAAATCTTATAACATTGAACAAAAAACTAAAATTTAAATTAAGATTGGAATAAATTATTTATAAGAGAAAAAATGACTGTTCGCTTACTTTTTAAAATAATAGTTGTTGGAGATGGTGGTGTGGGGAAATCCACCATGATCCAACGATTAACAACTGAACAATTTATTCCAATGAAAATCACGATTGGAACCGATTTAATCAGTCATGATGTACCGTTAAGCGATACTGAAACGGCAAAATTGCAGATTTGGGATTTTGGTGGGGAGAAACGATTTCGATTCTTTTTACCTAACTATTGTCGAGGTGCAGCTGGTTGTTTATTATGTTATGATATTACGCAATTTAAAAGTTTAAAGAATTTAGATGAATGGTATAATATCGTAAAAGAAAACACTGTAGATCCGATTTTCATATTAGTTGGACAAAAACACGATTTATCAGAAGAAAAAAGAGCCGTACCTTCTTCAGACGGTTCAAAATTTCAAGAAAAATATGAAATACCCTATTTTTATGAAACATCTTCTAAATCTGGTTATAATAATAAAATAATTTTTGAAACGCTAACGAAAGCAATTATTGAAAAGAGAAATTTATTAAAGGATTCTTAAAAAATTAAGAATAGAAAAAAAATTGATTAAATTTTGAAAATTGTTTAATCCTCAAGAAGCTCTTTAATCTCCTCAATATTGAGTTTTAAATATTTTGCTGAAACTAAATCTCTTCCCATAAGATTTTTAAAGTTCTTCTTACGCTTTTTATTGATAAATTCTTTCATTTTACTAAGATCGGGATTAGCGTTAGTTATTTCAATAAGATTCATTTCTTTTGCTGCATCAACTAGTCTTTGACCAATATCAGTTCTAATGATTAACATTGCTTCATCTTTATTTTCTGCACCCCAGGGAGAGTAAGAAAGATCTGAAAATTCACCAGAAAAATCGATACAATATCTACAGCCCGCCATACCCCCCGAGGAACAAGCAAATCCTATTCTTAATGAGGTTCTTTCAGCACCAGTATTAAAATCACTTATTAAGATTTTTGCTAATCCTTGTAAATGACAAGGATTCGCAATTAAACCAATGTCTCTTTTTTTATCTAAGTAAGCTTTACCAATTCCCGTTATTAATGGACCGGCATTGTCCATAGTATTTTTAGGGATCAAATCTTTTGCATCATTAGCACTATCTATGACTTCTGGGAATGCTACAGGCGGTTTTTTGCTTTTAGGTTTTCCGATTACTAAATGTTTAATCATATCCTTTTTAAAAGCCGCTAAAACGAGGTTATATAATATATTATCATTATTTTTTGACTTAACTTGAATTATGTCTTTATAAACACCTACAGCTAAATCCACACGAGTCTGCCCAAATAATTCTGTTTCGATTTCGCTAACGGGAAGAAAAGTTCTTGGACATGCATTATAACAAAGACCAACTGTTTCAGTACACTCGTCAACTACGTACGCTTCCCCAGTTTCCTGATTGAAATCCATATGTGGACAAAAAGCATTGCAAGAACCGCAGTGGATACAGAGTCCTGCGTAAATTACTTCGTTTTCTAAATCCTGTGAACATTTCTCGACTTTCATTTAACTTAAGCTCATTTTGATTTTTTCTTTCTATATATTATGTTATTTTAAAAAACGACTACATGTATTCTCCATTTTTTTTATAATATGTTCTCGATCTTTCCAACTTACCCAGCTATTTCCTACTTTTTCAAAATGAAATCCACAATATTCTTCTTTTATTAATTTTTCAAGTACTTTTTTTATATAACTCCAAGATAATCCAGTCTTATCAACAATCTCTTGTATACCTACAGGTTGATTAATATTAAGCTTTTTATTAAAGAAATTTATTATTTTTTCGAATCCTGTTGTTGGAATTATATCTGGAGTTTCAGAAGTAATTGTAAATTACACCTATATTATTAGATAACTCAGAAGTTTATTTTTAAAACAACATATTTTTTTTAATTGTTAACAAGGAAAATTAAGCTTATCATTTAAAGTTAGTGTGAAATTTCACACCATATGGATTTTCTTAAATCATTAAATATTTTTTCCAACTTCAGAAAATCATAAAGAATGGAATAATTTTTTATATTTGAAACAAGAATTTGAAAAATAAAAAGAGTTTTATATAAATTATTTTCTCATTTTAAGAAAAGCACCAGATTTCATTAACTCACAGGGTTTAAAGTATTCTTTACCAGATTTCTTTACAAAATCCTCTAATAATTTTGACCATTTTTCATAATTTCTTTTACCAGGACCAAACGGACCAGGCATACTCATTCCGGCTAACATCGTATCGTCAATGACCTTGTACCCAGAGACGACGCCTTCCTCTAAAAGTCTGCAACCTTCGTTTAATTGAAACGCCATAAATAGGTCGAGATCAATAAGATTTGCTTTTTCTGCTTTATTTTTTATGGGTTTACCATGTTCCGTCCACTCATAGAAGCCTTTTCCAGTTTTCTTTCCTAAATTCCCCTCATGAACTAGCTTGGTAAGAGCTTTACAGGGAGCAAAATCTGGAGAGAGAACCTCTTCAAAATATTTTGAAGTGTTATAAACTGTATCTAATCCTAAATAATCTAATCTAGCACAAGGACCTAATTCTTGTAGATCTTCGACATCAGCATCAAGACGCTCCCAAGGAATTCCCTTTTTCTTTGCTTCATCAAGGACCCAGTTTATATACGCACCACTTGCTATATTTAATCTATTTACTATAAATCCCGGGCACTCTTTTTCAATTCGTGCGATAAATCTTTTTCCTCTAATGCAAGGAAGGTTCTGACCAACCGAAATAGCAATTTCCATGGTTTTTTCGGATGTTTTCTCTCCTTTAATTACTTCAATCAATCTTAAAACTGGAATAGGGATAAAGTAATGCATTCCTACAACTTTATTTGGTCTACAGCAACCTTGAGCAATTTTAGTAATACTCATAGTAGAAGTATTTGTTGCTAGAACTGAGTGTTCAGGAGCGTATAGCCCTAATTTTTTGAATAGACCTTGTTTAAGGGGCATTTTTTCTGGTATTGCTTCAACAATAAAATCTGCGTTTTCTACGGTCTTAATTAAATCTAATTCTTTAATGAGTTTACTCATAAGCAAATCAGTGGTAAGATCTTGATTTAATTTACCTTTTGATTCAAGTTTTTTCAGACCGTTTTTGATGTAAATTGCTGCATTTTTGAGTACGTTATGTTTAATGTCGTTCAAGATAACTTTTTCAAAACCCGCCATAAGGGCAACTTGTGCGATTTCTCGACCCATTGTTCCCGCACCAATAACTGCAAATACCTTAATTTTACTAATATCGGCCATAATTATTCAATTAATTATAGTAATTTAACTTTAAGAAGTTAGGATTATGACTATATACCACGAGAGCAGCATTGTAATTATTCCAAGAAATATTGAAATCGGGAGACCAGGTAAGATTTTATTTCTTTTTAATCCTTGAATAGTAATGCCAGTTCCGATTATTATAGCAATGGCAGTTAATATCATTACTATTAAACTGCCAGTAATTATAAGTGCACTTGTTGTAAGCATGCTGTAAAATGCTAAATCACCTACTCCAATTTCTACTTTCGAAGTTTCATATATAGCCTCGCCACTTTTAATTCTCTCTTTTAATTCACCCTCAGATAATCCTTCCTCAAGATTATTTTGGGATGCGATATCAATCATTTTTTTTATTGGCCCTTGTTTTGCTTTCACAGCATAAATGTCCCATAGCGAGAATCCAATTAATATAGCTAAAGTGGTCCATAATGGCATAATGACTCCAAACATAGCTCCAACTAAAAAACCTACATATAAAACAAAGAAGTTTTTAGTAAAATAAGAAGTAGTAGTGAAATATTTATAAACCATAAAAATTATAAAAACTCCAGAGCCGAATAGAAGAATATAACTAACAATGATATAACTTATAACAACAATTTCGCTCTCTGGTAAATTATAAAAAATTAGAAATGATATAATTTCAGCGAAGAAGTAAGTTAAAATAAATCCAAGAAATCCAAATGAAAAACCAAAAATATATCTTAAAACACCTATTCCAAACTTTTTCACTAAATAAATTATAATGAAAGAAGACATCGCTGCAACCAAAACAAATATTAACCCGTTTATTAGACCAGCAGTTAACCCATATTCCTCTTCTGAAATATAACCTCCTTCTACTTGAACGCCTGCTAATACATAAGTTGCATAAGCTAAAAAACCCGCACAAATAACTGCTATAATAATAGGAATTGGATATAAGTTGCGAGAAATCCTAAAAGTTGGAAAAAAATGTGGAATAAAATCTTTTTCGATAATTTCCCTCTCATTCTCTTCTTTAGCTAATGTGGTTTTTAATTTTTCTCGTTCAGATTCTATATCAATTGAATAGTCATCTATATCATCCGGTATATCTGACATAATAATAAAAGAGGTTTATTTTAATATTATATAAATTAATTTATTATATCTTTAATGACTTAAAAAGTATGAAATAATAAATTAAATACATCACGAATTAAAAAACTTAAGAAATAGAAATTCAGAATCCTACTCTTGGTATGTGTTCTACAAACTCTTTCACTAATTCTACTCGCTCTTTCCTTTCTTTATTATAATACCTTAGCGGATACAATTCATCAATTACAAATTTATACAGTTTAATCCAATTTTCAGCAACCTTACTGACTCTGTAATCTTCAGCTATTCTTTTAGCATTTTTACCTAATTCTTCCCTAAGATCGTCGTCTTTAAACAATTTAACCACATAATTTGAGAACTGATCTAAATTATCCGCAAGATATCCCGTTTTTCCGTGCCTTATTACATCTTGGATACCAAGTGCGTTAGCACCAACGCAAGGACTTCCTTGGGCCATGGCTTCAATAAGTACAAGCCCTTCAGCTTCAACCCAACTCCACAGACATGTAAGATCAGCCGTGTTAAATAACTTCAATAAATCGTTGAAAGGTACTCTTCCAGCACAACTAACATAATCTGATTTTCTTGCTAGTCTTTTTACATTTTCAGTAGAAGGCCCCTCACTACCTACTATTAATAAATGAGAGTCAGGTACTTTTTTATGAATTTGTTTGAATTTTTTAATAACGCTTACCATATGTTTTTCGGGAGACATTCGGGAAGCGTATAGTAGCAGTTTATCATCTGGAGATATATCGTATTTCTCTCGGATACCATTTTCCTTTAAATTTTGAAAATAATAATCATGTATTCCGTTTGTAAAATAAATAATTGGTTCTTTAAATTTATGATCTCTTAATTGTTGCTTTTTCGATTTAGTAGCAACATGTATTAAATCATATTTATCAAGTATATGTCGTTCGTAACGCCAAGTTATATCTGACTTCATTATTAATTTGCCGATTATGGGAAAATATTGTCCAACGTAAAATTGGAGAGGAGAGTTGTGAGTTGCACACATGGGAATTCCGATATATTTTGACCAATTTATCGCCATACTTCCAATGGTGGTGTGGGTAAATATATGTGACACATTTAGGTAATCGTGTTGGCAAAAGAAATATTTATGAAGAGGGACACTAAGAACAAACTCAGTTTTACCACAGAGTCTTGCGCCACCAAGATTATGATAATGTAAATGTTTAGGTTTATCATGTCCATTCGTGATTTTTGGGGCGAAAATATGGACATTATGTCCTGTTTTAGCAATGGCTTCGCTAAGAAATCTGCATGCATGAGCAGTACCATTGACTTGTGAATACATGATTGAAAAGAATCCTATATCGAGTACTTGCTTTACCATGGTAGTGACTCAGAATGATCTTTGATAGATCAGACTTGTTAATGCTATAATTTTATCTAGAAGACTATCGATTTAAATAAATCTATTTATTAAAAATTTAAGAAATTTTTAATAAGAGAACATTTTTTTTGACTAATTTGCTTCTTAACTACTATTCTATAAATTGATTAAATTTTGAAAGTATTGGAAGTATTATAAAAAAATCAAAAAATTTTTTTGACTTCAATAATTTTACATAAAATATGGAGGAAAAGAAAGTTATCGATGAAATAATAAAACAAAGAAGATTGCCCTATTCTATTGAAATAATAGATATTCAAGGAGATAAGTATACAGTTCGCAATAATTTCGGGAGCACAATTAAATTTATAAAGAAAGGAGATAAATTTGTTCCAGATGAAGAATAGAAAAAAGATCATCATTTATTTTTAATTTATTAATATATTTTACTCCGAAAAAATATATTTCTGAGAATAAATTTAGGAACGTTACTATTCGAGTCAAAATTCAAAACAATAAACTCAGTTCATTGTATATTGGAATGAAAAAAAGAGAAATATTAATTCAACTTTCATGTTTTTATGAAATATGTTTCAGATTAATGAGATTTCTTAAAATAGTGCATTAATAATATAAAGTAGATAATAATTTAAGACAAAATTTTCTTATTTAAAATAAGAATATTTTTTTTTTTTAATAATAAAAATGCGGCGTCGACGAGTAAAGTCAGGAGATTCTGCTTCTAAAGAAGTTGAAAAGTTTCGGGCAGTTGTTGATGATAACACATCCTTATCAATTTTTAACAAGGGAGGGGACCGTTCATATGTTATTATTCGTAAAGATCTGGCAAAAGAGTACGATATAGATGTGCAACCCTCTGAAGCTCCAATTTTAAATAAAGTGTTAAACGAGCCTGAACCATATGAAAGCTCATGTGCAGATATAAAAATCTTAGAAGATGCTGTATTCCCTGTAAATAACGCAATCAAAAAAGTATTTGGAGATAATAAGGATCTTAAATTACATAGAATTAAATTGGCGATTGGTGGAAACAAAAACGATTACGCTACAATAGAGGAACAGGATTTGAGAAAATTCGATGTCAAGCCTACACTTGATGGATTAATGGATTTTATTAAGGAAAATCACGAAAGCATATTAGGATTCTTAGATCGAGAATATATTAACGAAGAGGGAAATCTCATATATATAAGTTGCGGAAAAAAGAGTATTTCCGATAATATTTTTTCAATCAAATTGAAAATTTTAGCTTCAATGCATCAAAGAGGATTTTTTCTTCAACAAGAGCATAAGTACTACGGCCTGCAACTCTATATTATTATTGAATCAAGAAAAACTGATGATGATAAATTATTAGAGTTATTAAAAGAGCTTGAAATCGACTGGGAATTAATATTTTTTAGAAGGCGATTAGCAATCCATGATTGGACAGAAATTGAGTGTGAAAGAAATTCCGAAAATTTGAAAAATTTTTTACGCTCTAAACATGAAACTTTAAACTATTTTGACGTAAACAACATCACCCGTTTAGTAGTTAAAAATCAACTACCTTTCATTGTAGCAGATAAAATGGCTTCATTGTTATATCAAATGAAATCCGAGCGATCTACTCAATTTCAAGAGGAGGGATATTCAGTAACTTTAAAAAAAGCTGAAATAGCTGCGGCAGCAAGACTTGCTTGCGCATATTTAGGAATTCAAGTAGAAATACAATTTGATCGGGATATTTCTATAGAAGAAATTCTTAAATACGAAGAGGAACTCACTAATATGTAAATAATCTTTATTTCATTAAAAAAAAATTTTATTTTTAAGAAAAAAAATAAATCTTTTCTTTAACCTAATCCATAAGATTCCTTTAATAATTCGTGATTTTTTTCTCCTACGGTTATAGTTTTCCCAGTTTTTACATTATTTACATTAAATATTGCTGGGGCAAATAATCCTGGGTCAATTTTGTAGAAATCATAATTAGCTTCTTTAAAAATCTCATTGAAAGGTTTTCCATAACTTGGCGATTGATTAGCGGGAGCTGTTTTAATAAGTTCAAATAAACTTTCTTCTTTTTCTTTTTCAACATTTATAGTATAAAAGGTTGTACCAGCTGCAATAATAGAGTCGTTTGTAAGCCCCATTGCCGCAAAATCATCTTTAGCTATTGGGGCAATGGGTGCAGTTCCCAAACCATCTCGTATAACTTCTAATGGAAAATCTAGTTCATGGAGTTTATGTATACCTGTTTCAACTATCCTAGCAGAGACTTGAATTGAACCTGTTAAGCAGGCAGTGGGAGCACATACAGCATAAGTCTTGCTTGCTTCTACTTTGCATTTCTTTGTAATCATCTCCATAACTTCTTCATTTGGCATTTTTCTTGTTTCGAAGACAATTACGGCACAATCCGAATCGTCATTATATTCGATTTCTTCAAATAAATTTTCGACTTTAGCCTTTGCTCGAGCCGGTCCAGAACCTAAAGATTGAAATACAACTTTTTTTTTCATTTTTCCGTTTTTTTCTACTTCTTTCTTTAATTTTACACTCCAGCCAGCTAATTGAGAGGCCATGCAAGAAATAATTGGCTCTGAAGTATTTACATTAACAGCATCCAGGTTTTGCCCATCTAAATCATAAGAACTAAATTCTACAGAGCCTAAACCACCCATGCAAATCTCAGCTACGAGTTTTCCACCAATGCGAGATGTTTCTGTACAATCTATAACAGTAGCACCGCTACTTAATTCAATTACTTCAATATCATAACTTTCTTTATTATTAATTAACTTCTTCACCAACTCTAAAGCAAGTTCATTAATTTTTATATCACGCATCTTCTTTCACTAAGACATTTGTTTTTTATACTTTCTTAGATATTATGACTATTAAACATTTAATTTAAAAATTGATAGTAACTTAAATAAACTTATATATATTATTGAAGTAGAATTTAAGAGAAAGTTATAATTCTTTGAATATGAATGATCCCGGTAAAAATTTAAAAGATCTAATTGTTGACCTTAAAAAAGCAAAAGATTATTTTTTTAAGAAAATTAAAAATTTAGAGGCAGCCGTTCATATATATACACATATCGATGCTGATGGTTTAGCTGCAGGTGCTATACTTAGTAAAGCTTTTTATAGAGCAAATATACCCTTTCAAATTACGGTTCTTAGACAATTAGAAAAAGAAGAGATTCTAAAAATAAAAAAGAAGGAATTTAACAATTTTATTATTTTTTCTGATTTTGGGAGCGGTCAATATTTAGAACTTCAAGAAAAGCTAATAAAAGATGGTCATTCAGCTTCTTTTTTAATTCTAGACCATCATTTTCCTCAAAACATTAATAATAAGGAAGAATTTGATTTGATTAAAAAAATTCATCAAAAAACTAGCCCTTGGCATATAAATCCATATTTTCACGGTATCGACGGAAGTAAAGAGGTATCAGGGGCAGGAATATGTTATTATTTTGTGAAAAGTTTAAATGAAAGAAATTTAGACCTCTCTCCAGTTGCTATCGTAGGTGCGATGGGAGATATACAAAATCAAGGACCAAATAGATCTTTTACTGGGATAAATTCGCTAATTGTGGATGAAGCAAAAAAAAATGGATATATTGAGATTGTTGACGATTTAAACTTTTCTTCCATAAAACCTTTAAATGAAGCGATTGCATATTCTTCTGAAATAAAATTACCAGGATTGACTAATGATATTAATAAAACATTAAAATTTCTTCAAACTTTAGGGATTTTAATGGAAAATTCTGAAGGAGATATAAGAACTTTAAATGATTTAAACAAGGACGAAAAACAAAAAATTTCAAGTGCGATAATTGAATATGCAACTCTTAAATTAGATGTTGAACCAATTGAGATTATCAAAAAATTAATTGTTAATCGATATTTGATTAAAAAAGAAAACGCTTTTTCGGAACTTTTTGACTCAAATGAATTTTCATACGTCTTAAATGCATGTGGAAGAACAAATAATGCATCTTTAGGAATTGCCATAGCAATGGGAGATAGAAAAAACGCTTATCAACAATCCTACGATATTATATTAAATTATAAAAGGTCACTTGTAAAAAGCCTCTCATGGATTAAAGAGAATAACAAAATAAACCAAATGGATTTTATTCAATATTTTTTTGGAGAGGATATTATTCCAGAAAACATTATTGGAACAATTACTTCAATGTTGATATTTGAAATGAGTGATTTTATTGACATAATGAAACCTATTTTTGGAATTGCCATTCGCGAAGACGAAAATGTATATAAAATCTCGGGAAGGGCTCACGAGCAAATTGTAAATAGAGGAGTAAACCTTTCAGAAGCAATTAGAGAGGCTTTAGAACTTATAAATTTAGATTCATTAGGTGGTGGACATCCTCCAGCTGCCGGTACTAAAGTTCCTGTTGATAAAATCGAACTTTTTTTAGAAAAAAGTAATGAAATTATTAAAAAACAATTAAAAACTAAAAATAATTTATAAAACTCCTTAATCCTATTATAGTTTGTAAACTTCTCCAATTTCAGGAGCAACAGAACTATAAGATTTTTTTACCATCTCGCTTGCTAAATAAGTAACAGCTTCCTCATCTCCGTGAACACAAAATATTGATTTTGAACCTTCACGAAACCTTAAATTCTCTATATATTTGTGAATATGAGCACTATCAGCGTGACTTGAGAAATCAAAATAATTATAATCACATTTAGCTTCAATTTTAAAATCAATTATTTTTCCATTTTGATCTATTTCTCTAAATTCAAGAACGCCGTTATCTAAAAGGCCTCTTCCTGGAGATCCTTCAACTTGGTATCCAACTAAATAAATTGCCGATGCTGGATCGTTTAAAAAAGATTTTACAAATTCAATAGCGGCTCCCCCTTTTAGCATACCAGAAGGAGCAATAATCACTCCATTAGATTTCTTTGCTATTTTTCTACCTTTTCTTGATATAAATTGAGCTTTTTTTAATGCTTTTCTATATATTTTTATATTCTTAAGGGATTCGGGAAAATTTAATAAAAGATTAGAAATTTTTCTTGCCAATCCATCAACAAAGATTTTACCTTGATAACCATATTTTTGTAGTATCAAAAGGGCTTCTTGAGAACGAGCAACGCCGAAAGCGGGAATAAGAACTTTTCCACCATTTTCTGTAATATCTATTATATTTTCTACAAAAGTTTCCTCAAGTTTCTCTCTTAAAGGGTGATTTCTCATAGTGTATGTACTTTCGGTGATTAAAGCATCAATTTTTGGTATAATTGAAGAGTTAGTGGGATTAACTAAATTTGTAATTTGATTATTAATATCTCCTGTGTATAAAATTATTCTATTATCTACTTCAATCAGAATCGAAACACTTCCAGGGATGTGCCCAGCATCTATAAATGTTATGTAAAAATTGTCGCCAATTTTTTGACGCGAATCATTTGTAAGAAAATGTGAATTTTCAATTACTTTATTTAATTCTCTAAAACCAAAAGGATAAGGAAAGTTAGAAATTCGTATCATGTCCTTTACAAGAACTTCTGTTAAAGCTAATGTAGCTGGATTAGTATAAAGTGGAGCTGATATTGTTTTATAAAGATAAGGTAATGCTCCTGAATGGTCTATATGGCAATGGGTCAGAGCAATTGCCTTAAGATTATCTAAATCTGGCTTATAAGGTAATCTATCATCACCCCGGAATCTAATCCCATAGTCTAAAATGCATTTTTCTCCGCTATTGCTTGATTCGATTAAAATTGCGGAGCGCCCAACTTCTCTGCAACCACCCAAAAATGAAATTCTTACCATTAGATAAAAGTCTCAACGAAATTAAAAATTTATTATATAAGAAATATAATGTTTCAATATAATTCAATTTTTTGTTACAAAAATAATAATAAGTGAAGTAATAATGAAACTTGAAGGAAGTGCTGAAATAGGCATAATTGGTGGGACTGGATCGGATGTGGAATTAGAAAATGCTGAAGATATAAAAGCATATACTCCTTATGGAAGAACTTCTGATTTTATAAAGATTGGAACGTTTAAAGGTAAAAAAGTTGCTTTTTTACCGCGACATGGAACAGGTCATTCGATTCCCCCTCATATGTTAAATTTTAGAGCAAACATTTGGGCTATGAAAGAAATGGGCGTAAAATACATTATTTCTCCTTCCGCAGTAGGTTCTTTTAAAAAAGAACACGATAAAAGAAAATTTATTTTAGTCGATCAATATATTGACAGAACAAAGAAGAGAATAGATACCTTTTACGAGGGCGGTCAAGTCTGTCATATCGGACAAGCTGATCCTTTTTGTGGATATCTAAACGACCTTTTTTATGAAAATGGGAAAGATATTGGGATAGATATCCAAAAAGGAGGAACTTACATATGCATTGAAGGACCTAGATTTTCTACAAGAGCAGAATCTAAAATGTTTCGCCAATGGGGTGGAGATATTATCGGAATGACTATATATCCTGAAGTTGTACTTGCGGCAGAAAAAGAAATATGTTATTGTACAATAGCAATGGTAACAGATTTAGATGTCTGGGCAGGGAGTTGCCCAAACTGTGGAATTGTTGAGATTCAAGAGAAATGCGAGAAATGTGGAGCTCCTATTGAAAAACTAGCCGTTAGTATCGAGGAAATCTTAGAAACTATGACAAAAAACGCGAATAACCTTAAAAAATTACTAGAAATGACAATTCCAAAAATAGATACAGAAAGAGACTGTGCTTGTTTCCACAGATTAACAGGAGCAGTTATTTAAAATAAAAATTTTCGCTTTTTTTTTTAAATTCTCTGTGATTCTAATTCATAAATTTATTGGGTTTAATTATTCTTCAACCGGAATTTCAATTAAAGAAAGAATATCATAACCCTTTAATTGATCTCTCCCATGTAGACTTCCAGTAAGTTCAATTACGAATGCAATCCCCATAACAATACCTCCTGATTTTTCTACAAGATTACATGCTGCTTTTGCAGTCCCTCCTGTTGCCAATAGATCATCAAATACCAGTACTTTCTCTCCATTTTCTATCGCATCACTATGCATCTCTATAGAGTCTGTACCATATTCTAATTCATAAGTTTCACTAATTGTTTCAGCAGGTAATTTTCCTGGTTTTCTCATTAAAATAAAACCAGCACCTAATTGATATGCAATAGCACCTCCCCAAACATAACCTCTCGCTTCAATTGCAGCAACCTTTTCTATATCTTTATCTTTAAAATATTCGATAATTTTATCGCATGATTCCTTAAAAGGAGCATGAACTTTACATAATGTGGTTACATCTTTGAATTGTATCCCTGGTTTGGGCCAATCGGGTACATTTCTTATAAATTTTTCCAAATCCATTGTCAAAAACACTTTTTTTTTATGTTTCAGAAGTATTTTATTTTATGTAATTTAAAATTATATTTAATTGAATCGTATAATTATCTTAAAAAAATAGATTAACCTTAAATAATTACAAAAAATTAAATAGAAATTATAGCTTTATAGTCTAGTAAAATCATAATTTTAAAGTAAATTTATATTTATAAAATAAAAACAAGACGAGTTACAATCTAATGAAAATTTTGCTATTTGGTCCCGCTGGTGCCGGAAAAACTAGTTTAATGAGAACAACCTGCTTAGGATACAACTTTATGAAAGTAGCAAACATCAAACCAACGAAGGGTGTTTCACGTGAAAATTTTATATTCCGCGGTATAATGGAACTAACAGTATGGGATGCTGGTGGTCAAGAACGATATTTAGAAAGGTATTTCTCTGAATCACAGCGAGAACTTATATTTTCAGAAGTAACAACATCAGTATTTATGGTTGATTCTACAATTTTAGAGCCGAGAGTAAAAGAAGTTTTTGATAAATTCTTAGAATACATATTTCTTTTTTCTCCTAATATTGATAAGGTTTATGTTTTATTAAATAAAATTGATTTGTCCAATTCAAGGGAAGACGACATTTTTAAACTTTTATCTGAAGATTTAGCTGAAGATATGCGTTATAAGCTTGCTTTTACTCCTGTATCTGTCAAAGAAGGTAGTGCTCAACACAGATTAATTGAAATTTTAGATTACGAAATTCAAAAGTCAACATTAAGCATGCAAAAACTTGGCAAGATTAGATACATGCTGGATCAATTAAAAATAAGTACCTTATCAGAATATCTTCTCTTTAATCAACCAGATGGATTATTGATCTCTTCTACAATCGGCAAATTTGAGAGTAAGCCATTAGAATTTATGAAATTTGAAATGGGTACGTTAGATTCTAATCTTTATCAGATATATCAACGAACCATGGAGATATTAGACATACAAAACGTTAGTCCTCTGGCAATTTCTACAATTGTCTATGAGTCTGATATTTGTTATGTTTTAGTAAAAGAAGTAAGTGATGGCGCTGTTTTAATGGCAATATCTAAAAATAAAGAACCTGAGGTGTTTTCAGGAATTATAAGTGCTCTAAATAGCTCAGATTTTGATAACTTAAGGAAATTTATAAGTACTTCAGAATATTAATCGAAACAAAAGATATTCTGACTATTTTTAAAGAACAAATTTAAAAGAAATAAAATAAAAAAGAGAATATTTTTAATTCGCTCTTATTTACTGTTCTTTATCCATTAAGCCAATTTTTGATAATATCTGCTGTTTAGCATGATGTGGTCTTCTAATAACTGTATTATTAGATTTTTCTATCTCTCTTGCATTGGCACACATATCAGCTGCAGTTTTCATCATTTCATGTGCTGCTGCTAATAGAGGCATATAATCAGCTCTTTCCTTTAATTGAAAACATGCTTTGCCAGTTAATCTTGAAACAGAAGCAGCTAATTCAAACGCAGCAATAGCTTTGGCTCTAGCATATGGATTAGAGAAACGCGCAGCTTCAGTTGCATTTACTGAATCCACTATTATTTGGGGTAAGGTTGGTGTTTTGCCTTCTAACATATCTATTATAACTTTATTTAGTTCTTCAGCGATTGTTTGAAGTGCTCCAGTAATCGCAAGGACTTTTAATAAATCAGAGTTAAAAACGCTCATTTCAATAGGATCTAAAAATGGGCGTCTTGCACCTATCATTGAATCACATCCTACTAAGATATATCCCATATTTTTCTCTTTTATTTCATCAATAGCTTTTTTCGCCGGCGCATCAGAAATTATAATAGTAGGTATACTTCCTGCCATCTCTCTGGCTGCCTTTGGTCCTGGTAAGGCAGCGTTAGGACTTGACATAATTATTAATTCAGGTTCCCATTTTAATAGGTCTTTCATAGTTTCTGTGCACATTTCTGGCGGATGCATTTTTGCTCCAGAGGTGACTTCATAAACATTAATTCTCGTAGACTCCGCTCTTTCATCCATTAAAAAAGCGAGTAATAAAGAAGAACCAATAGTTCCGTTTTTAAGGATACCGATCTTTAGTATTTTACCTTCTTCACTCATTTTTTACTACTTCCTTTATTATTTTAAATTTAAATTTAAGTTATATTTATCTTACAATTTTCCAATGTTTTTAATGTTTTTTTGAAATTTTTTATATAAAACAGAAATCTATTAATTAATACGAAATATTAAAAAAATTATTATAAAAATGGGAGTTAGATTATGGAATTAAATGGAGTCGAAATTGAAGATACTTACTGTGAAGCATTCGGCTCGTTTTTTGCAAGAATTTTAGTAACTGCTAAAAACGAAAAATGGGTTAAAATTGCAGCTCAAGAGGCAGTTGGTTATGGAACTTCTACAATACATTGTGACTCTGAAGCAGGCATAGACATATTTGTTCCACAGGATAAAACACCAGATAAACGACCTGGAGTGGCTTTGATGTTTTTTGTATCGGATAAAGCCAAGATAGGTAATATAGTTATGAATAGAATAGGACAGACTGTGTTAACATGCCCTACAACGGCTTGTTTCGACGCATTAAAGAATTCTTTAGACCCAAAAAAGGAGTTTGAAATAAAGATCGGAGCTAATTTAAGATATTTTGGTGATGGATTTGAAGAGAAAATAGATGTCACATATCCTTTTGAAGTATGGAAGATCCCAGTAATGGATGGTGATTTTATAGTTCAAAGTATGGCGAAGGTAGGCAAAGGCGTAGCTGGAGGGAATTTTTTAATAATTGGTAAAAACCAAGATTCCGCTTTAGAGGCAGCTGAAAAATCAATTGAAGCAATCAAAGACATTGAAAATGTTATAGCGTGTTTTCCTGGTGGAATCGTCAGGTCTGGTTCGAAAGTTGGATCAAAATATAGCTTTCTAGGAGCATCTACAAATGACCCTTATTGCCCTACATTAAAAGCTAAAATTGATAATTCACAACTTAAAGAAGGAGACGAATGCGTATATGAAATTATTTTAGATGGCGCAACTGAAGATGCGGTTAAAAATGCAATGAAATTGGGAATTGAAGCTGCTGTGAAAGTTTCAGGAGTAAATAAAATATCTGCTGGAAATTATGGAGGGAAACTAGGCAAATTCCAATATAGACTTTATGAACTTGGCTTAGATTAAAAATAAATCTGTTATTAAAGATTTTCTAATTTTCTTTTTATTTTAATTTTTTATTTTAATTTTCTTTTTATTTTTCGAGGTGGTTTTGGTTCTTTCTTCTCGGGTTTTTCTTCCTCAATTAATTTTTTTGCTGCTTCTCGTTTAACTGGGGTAGGTTTCACTTTTCTCGGTATTTTTTCCTTTTTTAGCTTTTTCTCTATGACATCGATTTCTTTCTCAGGTTTTAATTTTTGTGATTTTAGTATATAATAACTTATTGCAGTACCAAATAAAACACCGCTAATCAATCCAAGGGCTAACATAATCCAAGATAACATTTCACCTAAAGTATCAGGAATAATTGTTATTTTTTGAGGCGCAGTATCGAAATCATCATCCAAACCTACAGTTGCGCCATCCGTATCAGTCACATAAACATAAATATCCCAAGTTCCAGTAATTAATTCAACTGTTCTGACAGTAATTTCAAGATCTTCTTCATATTCTCTCGTAATTTCATACTCATCGTCATCTTCGTTGATAAGTAAGAGAGTGATATATGCTACTCCTTCGACATCAAAAACATCAAACTCGAATACTAAATCCTCTCCATACAATACAGATATGCTCTCATCCGTATCATAATTATTAATTTCATAACCATCTATAGCGGGAAGATTATTTTTAA
>JBHLQY010000024.1:0-30671 GCA_048883105.1 Candidatus Thorarchaeota archaeon
CCACCCGAAGAAGAAATTTAATCTCCATTTTCTCTTTTTTTAGGGAGTAATAAAAGTCAAAAAATCAATACTCTTGTTTTCTTTAAATTTACTCTTATTATTAAATAAATTCAAGCAGATTAATAAACTCAAATTTTACATATTAAGATATCATGTCTATTAAAGTAGGAATTGTTTTCAATTATCTCCAACTACCTGATGTATCTAAATTTCCTTTTGTAATAAACAAAAGAAGAGATAGAATTTTAGTAAAGAAGGGTTTATTTGTTTACACTAAATCTATTGAAGGTTTTTTGATTGGTATAATTGAAAAAATAATACTGTTAAACGAATATTTTTCTGATGCATTAACTATAAAAGCCTATAATAGCAATAACAATCCTAATATTTTGAAAGGACTTTTTCCTAGCGAAGATTTTGAGTTTGCAATTGCTATTGTTAAATGTTTGGGAATAATTGAATTCGAAAACGAGAAACAAAAAAAGATAAAAAAGATTCAAAGAATGACTTATCCCGCAAGTCCAGGAGGAGAAGTATATTTAGTAGAAGAGAATATTTTAAATGTTTTTATTGGATTTGATCCTAAACAAGGTTTAAATTTTGGGAAAGTTAAAATCTCAAATTTTGAGGCTAAAATCAACATGAACCGTTTATTCAATAAACATTTTGCAATCCTCTCTATTTCGGGAGGCGGAAAAAGTTATTTGGCCTCAGTTATTATTGAAGAATTATTAACCCGAGAAGATAAATTAGGCACACCAGCAATTATTTTAATTGATGTACATGGAGAATATGTATATTTAAACGAAGTAAATGAATTAAAGGATGTGGTAAAAATACAAGATATTTCGTATATGAATATTGCCGTTCCTAAGTTAAATGCATGGTCTTTCAAGAAATATCAAGACCAAATTTCTAATGTGCAAATACGCGAATTAACAACATATATTCAAAAACTTAATAGGGATCCTGATAAAAAAAGTAATTTTTCTCTACGAGATATAATTGATATTATTGATGGAGATACAAAATTAAATACAAGTACTAAACAAGCTTTAATTGGTTGGTTATCAGAATTAGATCGCCTAAGTTTATTTGGTCCTCAAGAAAATCCAATTATAAATAATATTGTCAAACAAGGAGAATTAACCATTTTTAATCTCGCAAATGAAATTAGTATCAGAAAAAAACAAATTATTATTGATTATCTATGCACCCGGTTATTTTATTTAAGAAGACTCAAAAAAATACCTCCCTTCTTATTAATACTTGAAGAAGCTCATCAATTTTGTCCTGAAGCAGCACATTCAAGAGCAATATCAAAAACAATCATAGAAACTATTGCAAGGGAAGGAAGAAAATTTATGGCATGCTTATGTCTTATTAGCCAGAGACCAAAAAGATTGAGTGCTACAGCGCTCTCTCAATTAAATTCAAAATTGATATTAAACATAAAAAATCCATATGATTTAAAGCATTTAATGGACAGTTCGGAGGCAATTTCTAAAGGATACGCTGATATGATATCAAGTTTAGGTGTAGGAGAAATGTTATTAATAGGAAATGCCGTAAATTACCCGATTTTTATCGATATTAGGGAAAGGAAATATAAATCGAATGTCGAAGATATTTCACTATCTCAAGTTTGTTTAAATTGGCATGATAAACAATTTAATTAATGCAATTCACGCATCAATTGATCATTTATAATTTCATTATCTTTATTTAAAACAATCATCTTTTTGTTCTTTGAAACTCTGAAAACCTTTATAATGTTCATTGTCTCCAGTTTCATAAAAATTTCTTCTAAAATTAATGCGTTAATAAAAGGAAACTCTTTTTTCAGTAATTCTTCTATTCTTTTATCTAGTATCTCTCCTTTATTTTTAATAATCAATTCGATAATTGAGTTTAATATCGGTTTTTGGTTCCATCGATAGGATTCGATAAAATTTCACCATTTAAATTTAAAGTCTTATCTTTTTAAACAATATATATAACTGAGAAATAGATATTGATTGATGTATTTAAAAATAATATTTCCTTAATTAATTTTCTTAATTTTACACGAATAATCTATCTTCTTTTGATTCTTCTATTCTTCGTAGTTTTAAACGTTCTCCGAATTTTTTATACCACTCAATAATTTCTTGAGTAATGCTTGGATTAACTAATTTTCTTGCTTCCTTAAAATGGTCTTCCGATATTTTTCGAGCGCGAATATTTTCCCTTAGAGCGATCATAGCGGCTTCACGACAATATGTTTCTATATCCGCACCAGAAAAACCTTTAACAAGTTGATTTAAAGTACTAAGTTTTAAATTACTTGTCAAGGGCATATCCCTAGTATAGATTTTTAAAATTTCCAATGTACCTTTCTCATCTGGGGCGGGGACTAATAAAATACGGTCAATTCTACCTGGTCTAATCAATGCGGGATCTAAGATATCGGGGCGATTTGTTGCTGCTATTACTACGATATCTTTTTTAACCTCTAATCCATCTAGTTCAGTTAAAAATTGAGATAAAACCTTTTCTGACACACCAGAATCTGATGTGTGTCGACCTCGAGTAGGAGCAATTGAATCAAATTCATCAAAAAAAATAATGCATGGAGCCGCCATCTTAGCTTTTCTAAACACTTCTCTTATAGCTTTTTCACTTTCTCCAACCCATTTTGATAATAGCTCCGGACCTTTGATAGATATAAAATTTGCTTTGCTTTCTGTTGCTACTGCTCTTGCTAATAAAGTTTTCCCACAACCAGGTGGTCCATAAAGCAAAATTCCTTTTGGTGGAGTGATACCCATCCTGCTAAATATTTTTGGATGCGATAGAGGCCAATCTACCGCTTCTACTAATTTTTGTTTCAAATCATCTAATCCACCTATTTGGTCCCATGTTACATTTGGTACCTCCACAAATACTTCTCTTATTCCAGAAGGCATAACTTCTTTTAATGCTTGTTCAAAATCGTCTCTTGTTACTTGAATTTGTTCTAACAGTTCAGGATCAATATATTCAGATTCTAAATCTATTTTAGGTAAATATCTTCTTAGAGCGGACATAGCTGCTTCTCGGCAAACTGCTGATATATCAGCTCCTACAAATCCATGAGTTATTTGTGAAAATTCTTTTAATGAGATCTTTTTATCAAGCGGCATATTTCTGGTGTGTATTTGAAAAACTTCTCGACGTCCCTTTTCATTAGGAACCTTTATTTCAATTTCACGATCAAAACGGCCCGGACGGCGTAAAGCGGAATCTAAGCTGTTAGGTCTATTTGTAGCACCTATAACAATTGTCCTCCCTCTACTATGTAATCCATCCATTAAAGCGAGTAATTGTGCTACAACTCTACGCTCAACTTCTCCCGTTACAGTTTCTCTTTTTGGAGCAATAGCGTCAAGTTCATCTATAAAAATTATTGAAGGACTTTTTTCTTCTGCTTCAATAAAAAGCTTCCTCAATTTTTTTTCAGATTCACCATAAAATTTGCTCATAATTTCTGGACCATTTATTGATATAAAGTGTGCTTCACTTTCATTGGCAACCGCTCTAGCTAATAAAGTTTTCCCACAACCAGGTGGTCCCCTTAATAGCACTCCTTTTGGGGGGTCTATACCTAAACGTTTAAATAACGAAGGATGACGCAAGGGTAATTCAACCATTTCTCGCACTCTCTGTATCTCTCTGTCTAAACCACCAACATCTTCATATGTTATGTAATTAGCACCCCTCTCTTCTTCTTCTGTAACGCGTTCACTGATGTGCAAAGACGATTCTTGTTTTATAATACATATTCCCTTTGGTCTTAAGCTAAGTACTTTAAAGGTTATTTCTCTACTTATCCCTATTGATATGAGAATGATATCATCTATAGTAACTGGATAATTGTTTAATTTTCTTTTTACAAAAGATTCGAATCTTGGATTTGTTCTAATTTTAACGCTGGCTGGAGCTAATACAATATTTTGTGCTACTTTCGCATCTATTTTTCTAATTTCTATAGAATCATCAATACTAGTTCCTGTATTTTTCCTTAATCTAGAATCAATTCGAACAATTCCTAAACCATTATCTTGAGGATAACTAGGCCATGCAATACCGGCACTCTCTTTCTTACCCTGTAAAGCAATAACGTCACCTGTTTGAATATTTAGTTTTTCCATTGTTTCAGGGTCAATTCGAATAATATTTCTTCCGATATCACGTTTTTTGGCCTTCTGTACTCTGAGATTATATCTAGGGTATGAATCGTCGATTTTATCGGTTTTATCTCCTTCAGTCATAAACATTCAATTATTATTAGAATTAATATGCTATATATATTAAATAATTAAATTCTGTTAAAGTTTTTGCTTTTGCAAATATAAACGAAATTTTTATTTATTAAAAATATTTATCTAGTAAAATTTGAGTTTTAGAAGAATTTTTTTTCCTTAAACGTTCTAATGCGTTTTGAACTCTCGATTTCGAAAAATTATGTTGCTCAATTAATAACTCTTCGATTTTACCATAGTTAATTTTATTCCAGACTAATTTCGGATATTCCTTTTTAATATCGGGACTTAAAAAAATCTCTTTTATTTTATTAACTACTTCTAATTCTATGTCAATCCCTTTAACCTTATTTTTTATTATACTTTCTATTGATTTATATTCTCTTATTAACTCTAAAGCTTTATGTTGTCCAATTCCTTTTATACCTGGATAAAAATCTGTTCCTATTAATATGCTCATATCAATTAATTGTTCTCTGGTTATCCCTAAATTGTTTAAAAATTTTGATAAAGAAATATATTCAATATCTAAAGTAACTGTAGTATCCTTAACCTTTTTACTTCGACTTACTGCGAAATTTCTTATCAGCCTCTCAGATCCAAATAATAATGTATCGTAATCTTGAGATGCGCATGCCCATGCATCACCTTTCTCAACTAAATATGCAGATTGAGCCTCTCCTTCCGAAGTTGCTTGTACAATTGGAATACCAAGATTTTTTATTAATTTTTTACTCTCTTGAATCATATTAGAATCGAGCTTGGAAGTCATTTGAGCAAATTTTTTTGCTTCTCTAAAGTCTTCTCTCTCTTGTGCTTTAATCATTTTCTTCTTAGCTTCTTTTTTTACTTTTTTTCTTTCCATTATTGTTTCTAGTTTTAAATCCGAAGGAGTTCCATCAAATACATATATAGGCTTAACATTATGCTCTATAAAATTTATTGTTCTATAAAATAAACCTGAAAGATGTGATGTCACATTACCCTCGTAATCTTTTAAAAGTGTTCCATCTCTTTGACGTATAATGGCTAAGAATTGGTAAATGGTATTAAATGCATCGATCGCCACTACTTTTGAAAATAAATTTTCGAAGGTTATAGATCTCTTTACTTCTTTCACCAAATCGTTTATTTTAACGCCCATTTTTTTTTCTTGGTTAGAAGTTCTTTAATTATTATTGTATATGCTTACTTATATAATAACGACTAAGATCTTTTATTTTTTTGGTCTTCTCTTTAGTTTTGATCCACATTTTTCACAGTTTTTAATTAAATCTTCAGTTTTGTGAATTTCTTTACAGAAAGGGCAATACACTTCCCAGATAATTTTTGATTTAATTCCATTTTTTAATAAAGGAGAGAAAGGGATGTTCATTTGCGAACATACATTTTCTATTGAATAATCGTTAGTATAAATTATTACATTTTTGGTTAGTGTTTCCATCAACTCCAAAGTTAAACCGATTAATTCTTTATCTGCATTTGATAAAGCGTAATAATCTCCTGTTAATCTTGATTTTTTTTCGACTTCATCTATATATTTATTTGATGGTGTTTTTAAAAATAGCTTTTTACTGTCAATCGCCGCTTGGATTTTATTTAAAATATTTCTATTTTTATTTATATATTTATCTATTTTAATTTCATTGATGATAGTTGGCGTACTATAAATTATACCGTTAATTAAATTGAAGTCTATACCAGTTAGAAAAATATTTGTATCAAAAATTAAAATTCCTTTATTTTTATTGCTATTCTTCTGGAGAGTCATCTAAAGGAATCCTTACTGTTCCAATAATTTTCTTTCTTAATCTCTTAAAATAATTCTCATATAGGTTTTTAGATAAGCGGATGAGGTGTATCTCAGAATTTGCTTTCCGAATTCTTATTATTGTATTTGGTTGAATGTCTTTTATGGTTTGTTGACCATCTATTACAATTTTAGCATTCAATCGAGGTCTCAGAAGTCTAATTTCTACTTCTGATTCAATAGGAAGAACAATAGGTCTTAATCCAGAACGAGCAAATGAATTTAGAGGAGTTAATTGCATAATTCCCGTATTTGGTGTAATTATTGAACCACCAGCACTTAAATTATATGCAGTGGAACCTGTAGATGTTGAAATAATTACTCCGTCTAGATAACTCCGATTGAGGAAAACCTTATTAATAGAAACAGAAACTTGTAAAACTTTTGAACTTTTAGAAGAAACAATTAAAATCTCGTTTAACGCGTTGCGGAGTTTTATTTCATCGTTATCCTTAACTATATAAGGGGTGATTTTAGAACATTTTTCGATAAGATATTCTCCATTTAATAAGGGCTTTAAATCTTTAAATACAATCCTTTCGTTTGATTCGTCCAAAAACCCTACAGAACCAATATTTACTCCAAATATAGGGGGTGGATCGTGTTGAGACAAACCGTTTGCTACTCTGAGAATGGTTCCATCACCGCCAATCGATATTAAAAATTTTATACTCTTCGAGGTCATATCATTTAGGTCTTTCCCACTATGGAGTAAGATCTTTGGAGCTATCCTAGTTTCTAAATAAACCACTTCGCCTTTTTTTATAAGAAACTCAAAAACTCTCTTAGCTAATTTAATTGCCCTTTCCGAATCCATTCGACAAGCTATTGCAATCGCTTTTTTCTCCATAAAAAACCAAACTCTCTCTTAATTGGAATTAAATAGTTTTTAATGTTTTATTAAAAAAATAATTAAATAAGGACTATTGAATTAGATTCTATGAAGGGAGTTATGTGGTAAATACTCTATTAATCAGTGTTTTTCCAGCCAATTGCCAATATTCTACCTGTGCGGATGACATTTTACTAGGAACAGCTTGGAGATCTTTTAATTTTTTTACTAAATTTTCATCTTTGGGCCAGTCTATATCCATAGACTCGTAACTTTCTAAATCCATGATATTAATGAGTGTGTCCTCAATATAATTAATTTGTGCACTGCCTTTTATAATCTCTGGAACTTCAACCATCTGACCACTTGGAAAGGTTAACGATCTCTTATTATTGTCAAACGTTCCTACACAGACCACCCGGACTTTTGCATGCCCATGTTTGCCACTTTTTGAGCGTTCGGTACTTTTTATAACACAAGGTTCGTCATCAACCATGATAAAATTTCCAGTCTTAAGCTTCTGAATCTCAGTTCTACGGATGCTAATTGTAAACACCAATCTTAGTTAATTTACAAATATTTTTAATTTTGACATTTCTTTTTTTTTATATAATATTTATATTTAGTCAAAAAAAAATATTAGTTTTTGAGTATTTTTTAGTATAGGGAAAAAAAAGTAGAGTTTATTTGACTTATGGTTTTAGAAAAACTTGGAAGATCTTTAGACAATGCTATTCGAAAAATTAGGCGCTTACCTAAAGTTGATAAAGACGCAATAAGCGCCCTCATTCAAGACTTGCAGCGTAGTTTGCTTAGTGGTGATGTTAAAGTTGAGCTTGTCTTTGAAATGACAGAAAATATAAAGAGAGAAGCGATGAATACAAAACTTCAGAAAGCTAAGAGAAAAGATTTCATTATTTCGCTAATTCATGACGAACTTATTCGCGTTTTAGGTGGAAAACAAGCTCCCATGAGGATAAAACCAGGAAAGAAAAATATAATTTTACTTGTGGGTATCCAAGGTTCAGGTAAGACGACAACGATTGGAAAACTAGCAAAATTTTATAAAAGTAAGGGCTATAATGTCGCTGCATTAACGACCGATACTTATCGTCCTGGAGCTTACGAACAACTTGTTCAATTGACTAAACAAATCGGAGTTAAATGTTATGGAAATCCTAAAGAGAAAAATGCCATTAAAATTGGCATTCAAGAAACAAAAAAAGCAATGAATGATGGAAATGAAATAATTATAGTTGATACTGCGGGGAGACACAAAGAAGAAAAAGAATTAATGAAAGAAATGGCGGTTTTAGAACAAAAATTAAAGCCAAACGAAGTAATTCTTGTAATAGACGGAACACTTGGACAACAAGCCTTTAATCAAGCCGAAGAATTTGCCAAAACAACGAATCTCGGATCAATTATTGTAACAAAATTAGATGGAACTGCTAAAGGAGGTGGTGCCTTATCAGCTTGCGTTGCTGCAAATGTTGGTATCAGATTTATCGGTGTTGGCGAAAAAATTGAAGCTCTAGAAGAGTTCGAACCTACCAGTTTTGTAGGTACCTTATTGGGTGTACCAAATCTAGATGCGCTAGTCCAAAGGGTTCAAGAAGCGGAAGCTATGCCAGATCCAGAAACGGTTAAAAGAATGATGCGCGGAAAATTCACTTTAGAAGATCTCTACCTTCAATTGAAGAACATTAAAAAAATAGGAAAATTCAAAGAAATACTCGCAATGATGGGCGGAGGGAATATTCCAGATGTATTGAAAGAAGACGCGGAAAGAAATATTGAAAAATGGCGCGTAGTATTAGATTCAATGACGCAAGAGGAGAAAGAATCCCCAAAAATCATTAGAAAAACAAGGAAAAAGAGGATCGCTATAGGGTCGGGCACAGAATATGCTGTAATTAATAAAATGCTCGACCAATACTCCCAAATGAAAAAACTAATGCGAAGATTTATGCAAGCACGTAAAAAAGGAAAAGGATTACAAATTCCTGGCATGGGAAAAGGTGCCGCAGCTTTTATGGATAAGTTAAGTAAAAATTTTAAATTTTAACTATTCTTACTTTTCTTGATTAATTTGGTTAATTTCTTATTGTTAGTTAAAAATCTCATTAATTATAATAAAAAGGATATTGATGTAGGAAAAACTCCTCTTGAAATTTACAAAATTTGCTCTTGTATTCGGGAAACTTTCTGTCTATCTTATGCGATCAGAAAAGAGAATAACTTATTTATATTTATTCAAAATGATGGAATATTAATAAAATTTGAAGGGAATAAATTAAAATACTTAGGTCCAGATGAGCGCTCTCAAGCATTGTTATTAAGTAAAGCTATAGACAACGTAAACTTATTTAATTCTTCAGATATTGAAAATTGGAAAAAATCAACTCCAGGTATTTATGTAAGGAAATTCTCCAATAACGAATCGTTTATTAAATATTTTAAATCTTTTGTATTTTTCAATCCTATTTTTCTAATTAATGATAACGATGTAGGAAAAGTACATTTTTATCTTACGGTTAATGAATTTGAAACTTTGAATACTCTATCTGAATTTTTCTACATAATCCCCGCGTACAATATAATAACTGAAGATTCCAATTTTTTTCAAACATTCAAAGATTTGAAAGATGTAAAATTTTTAACTCTTTCAAAAATTAATAGAATAGAAAATAAGTTTTTGTATATTAAT
This sequence comes from Candidatus Thorarchaeota archaeon, assembly GCA_048883105.1. Classification (GTDB taxonomy): domain Archaea; phylum Asgardarchaeota; class Lokiarchaeia; order Sigyniarchaeales; family SOKP01; genus LW40-45. Next base: position 9,636 of record JBHLQY010000024.1, read on the forward strand.
TTTCGATTAGATCTATTGAAAAAATAAATTAATATGATTTTAAAAAACGCTAAAATATATGCTGAGGGCATAATACATAAGGGAGCACTCCTGATTAAGAATGGAATTATTCAATCAATTAATTTTAATCCCTCCATAGAAGATTATAATTACATTACTAAACAAAACGATGATGATATAGAAATTGATTGCGAAGATAAATTAGTTATACCAGGAATTATCGATATCCATTCACATTTACGTGATATGGATCAGTCCGAAAAGGAAACATTCTTAACGGGAACAAAGGCCGCTGCTTTTTCTGGAATAACAACTGTTTTTAATATGCCTAATATAAAGCCTCCCGCAATTACCGCTCATCAAATTAAAAATTGGATGAATAAGGCTCAAAATAACATTTATGTAGACGTTTGTTTTGTAGCAGGAGTTCCTAAAGAAATTAATTACGATGAAATTATTAAAATTATAGAGTTAGGAGTAATTGGGTTTAAAATATATCCGCTCAGTTCTTTGAATGAAGTTGATTGGACTGACTCGTTAAATATTCAAAAACTACTTCATATCTCATCAAGATTCCAACTTCCTATTTTCATTCACCCCGATCGGCCGATATCTGAGGATAAAAGAGATAATATTCTTCAAGAAAACACATTGGAAACTTATACAGCACTAGAATTACATAATATGCTTTATCCATGTCAGATGGAAGCGGAATATGTGAATTTTATTCTTGAAAATTATTATAAAATTGTTGCTGATAATGATTTAAATTCTAAAAACTATCCAATCATTCATTTCTGTCATATAAGTTGTATAGAAAGTTATTCCTTAATAAAAAAAGCAATAAAACAATATAAAACCTTAAAAATTACATTTGAAATTACACCTCATCACTTACTTTTATCAAATAAAATTAAGCTAAGTAATGATAATTATGGTAAAGTTTTACCTCCTTTACGCAATGAGGATCATCATAAATTTTTATATAATGAACTCATAGAAGGAAATATAGACTTCATTGGCACGGATCATGCGCCTCATACGTTAATAGAGAAATCAAAAAAATATTTTAATGCTCCATCAGGATTTCCTGGTTTTGAAACATATCCACTAATATTGTTAGATAAAGTTAGTCGATACGGACTTTCTTTAGAAAAATTCGTAAAGGTGGCATCAGAGAATCCTGCAAAACAATTCAATTTAAAAAATAAAGGATTTATTCGAAAAGGATACGATGCAGATTTAATTATCGTTGATCGAGTTTTAAAACAAAAAATTAATCCCCAAAATTTTATAACAAAAGCAAAATATACTCCTTACGAAAATTATACGACTCAAATTCAAATTTGGAAAGTATTTTTAAGAGGAATAGAAATTAATATTGAAAATTCTAAACCAATGGGAATGATAATAAAATTCATATAAAATATAAAAAATCAAGCAACTTAATTATATATATTGTACGAAATTTTTTGGTTTAAGATAATGTCTGATGAGGAGAAATTTAATGTAGAGGAGGGTAGAATGCTAATCGATTTTACCAGAGAGAACATTGAATTTTTTCTAAAAAACGATAGAAGAATTCCTGTACCCGATGAAATTAAGCAAAAATTTGCCGATAACTATGGCGCATTTGTAACCTTAAATAAATTTAATGTTAGTGGTAATCCTTTGAGAGGATGTATTGGCTATATAGAACCAATTTACCCCTTATATGATGTTATTCATAAAGTTTCAATTAGCTCAGCTATAGAAGATCCTCGTTTTCCTTCAGTTACGCTAAAAGAAATGGATGATATTGTTATTGAATTATCTATTTTGACACCACCTAAACAAATTGAAGTAAATGATCCTAAAGAGTATCTTGAAAAAATCGTTATTGGAAGGGATGGACTTATAGCGGAAAGAGGAATGCGAAGAGGTCTACTACTTCCCCAGGTCCCAGTTGATCACGATCGGAACTGGGATGTCCCTACCTTCTTGTCTCATACATGTCAAAAAGCATGGCTTCCCGAAGATGCGTGGGAAGATTTAGATACTAAAATTTACTCATTTCAAGCTATTTTATTTGAAGAAAAAACGCCAAGGGGGAACATTGTAAGAAAATATATTAAATAAAGTTATTTACTTAATGCTTTCAAAGCGATTTTTGTGGTTATCTCTGCTTCTTCTGTTGTAACCATTCCGATGGTTACTGAGCAAATTTTATGCTTTGATATATATTCGAAAGCTTCTGCAGGACGCAATCTCCCAGCTGCTAATGTTTTCATTCCAATAAACCAATAGCCGTCTTCATTATTATCCACAATACTTTCTAATTCTTCTATATCTCCCATCATATAACCTTTAGCATTAAAAGGGATTAAAAAAGCTTTCACATTTAAGGAGTTTTCAAAGCAATACTTTAAAGTTGAAACCGGATCATGTGTTGCTATTCCTGGTATGATACCTTGCGAAGAAATCTCGTTCAATAGCTGTAAGAGATTTTTCCCTTTACAATCTGAAACTATTCCATGTACAAATATTAGTTTAGCTCCACCCTCAATTAGATCATTTATGGATTCCCTGCTTCCCTCAGGAGATGTCGAGCCTATTACAATGTAATCATCGTAAGTTTCTGTCATTATGCGAGAAGCCTCCATTATTTTTCCTATAGGTATTGCTTCGATTCCTCGCGCCCCAGCGTTGTAGCTTGCTTTTAAAATTTCCACCATCGCATCTGGATTATTTAAAAATTTACGATACCATTCGTATGCTTTAAACTCAAATTGTCCCGCACCGATAAATGGACTTGTGCCCGTTGTAACTAACGGAATATCTTTTCCATCAATCTTACAATAAATTATAATCACTTCTGAAATAAATCAAAAATTCATAATTGATATATGTTTATTAATAAGACTATCATTTACTAGATTAAAAGATTTAATTCTAAGATATAAAATTAATATTTGAAAATATTTTAAAACACTATAGATAATTAAACCTCATTCTCACTAACTTTATTTGAAATTTAATTCAACTTTTTATTATTTATCTAAACAAAGATGCAAACTAAAATATCATCGATAAATGGTGTAATTGTTCCATCAATTATATTTTACAATAATAACTTTGAAATTAATACCCAATTGAATTCAGTTCTATTCAGACATATTATTTTGAATGGTGCTAACGCAATTTTACTTTTTAATTCTAATAAAGAGCAGAATTTTCCAGACGTTATTGATCAACAAATAAAATTCATTCAACAAGCTTATAATGTTGCGGGTGAAAAATTTCCAGTTATATTTGGGATTGATGGAGATGAACTGGATAATATTATTGATCAAATTGAAGATTTAGGAAAAAAATTCAACAAGCTTAATTTTATCATAGCACCACAAGTATCAGAAAAAATGAGTTCAAGTGTATTAAAGACTTATTTTGAAAATATTTTAGGTTCTTTAACTCTTGATAATCCCGTATTATTATATAATAATCCCATTCAATTTGCTGGTAATGAAATTGAACCCAAAATTTTAAGTAATTTAGTAGAATTTCCGAATCTTAAAGGCATTATTGATGCATCTGACAAAATCAGTTTTTATAAAGCTTATATTAATTTAATAAATGATAATTTTTCGGTTTTTTGTAGCAATGTTGCTAAATTTTCTACTTTTCTCCAATTAATTCCAAAAGAATTTAGAATACATTCCGGAATCGTATCTAGTATGGGGAATTTAGTAAATATTTGTGCGAAATTATTTAAGGCCGCACTCGAAGATAATGTTTTAGAAATTATTCAAAATCAAGAATTATTAGAAGATATTAGAGATAAAATTTATTTTAAATTTGAAAAAGGACAACGATTTCAAGGATTACGGTATGCTTATCTTTATCTGTATAAAGATTTAATATCCATTCCTTTAGACAATTTTCAAAAAGATCTTGATTCAACAAGTATAGATATAATTGAAGCAACTGTTAATTATTTAATAAATCAAAAGTATATTTATCAATTGTATTCCCTTGATAAAGAAGAACTTTATCGGTTAGATGATATAATTAATTTATTTTCAGATATTCCAATTTTAAGCGAACAAGGTAAGATTAAGAAAATTATTGGTCCTTTTGTTAGTAAAATAAACACGATATATAGAGTAAAATTTGAAGATTCGCAATATATATTTAGATTTAGAACCTCTAAATCTTTCAAATATGAAAATATCTTAAAGGAAAAATTATTATATCACTTTTTAGCAGGAAATAGCCCAAGTTTTTATAAAAAAATAGAAGAAATTATTAAAACTCAGATTGGAATTCACTTTTTTGATAAACAAAAGCCACCTATCGTTCCAGTGGCAAACTTAATTTATTACGATGAAACTAAAAAACGAGTTCCTTATCTATTCACAATAATGGATTATATTCATGGTAAACCACTTTATCGCTTAATAGAACAATATCTTAAAGAAAACCGTAGTATAACTACAAAAAAATTTATAAATCTTTTTAATGAGATAGGAGAGATGTTAGCTAAATTACACGAAATTAAATTTGAGTCTTTTTATGAGAAAATTACTGATATAGGAACTAAAAAAAAGAAAAGTTGGCCTGAGATATTTAGCGCGGAATTAGAAGCTGAGATTCAAGAGGCTAAAAAATATAATATGGAATTTACGGAGGCTATTAACGATTATTTAAGTGAAAATGCAATGTTAATTGAAGAAGAAAACGAACCTGTTTTATTACATAACGATTATCAAGGAAATAATGTTATCGTTAAGGATGAATCAAAAACAATTCGAATAAATGGTTTAATAGATTTTGATGATTGGCGCATAGGGGTGCGAGCTTTAGATTTTGTTAAAATGGATTACTGGATGTTAAATTATTTAAAAAAACCTCAATTAAACGATTCATTTAAGCAAGGTTATATGAATTATAATAACTATAAGATTGATAATGAATTCAATAAGAAAGTCGAAATTTATTCGTTATTCTGGTTTATAAAAATGTACAATATGAAATTCGAAAAGATAAAAAAAATAGAAAAAGAAAAAGAAAGCGAATTAGAATTAATTTCAGCGGAAACATACTTAAATGAGATAAAAAAAATATTGAACTTATAAAATCTATTTAATTTCTATGAATTTTTTATATCTTACTGACTTGCATGGAGTTCAATGGAAATATGAGCGAATTTTTGAGGTCATAAGATCTTCAAAAATTAAAACCGTAATAAATGGTGGCGATATGCTACCAATGGGTAATTTAATGAAACAAGATAAATTTATCCTTGATTTTCTTGATGAATATTTCTCAAAATTTAATTCAAGAAAAATTTTTTACCTTTGCTACTTAGGAAATGATGACCTAAGAATATTCGATAATATGTTCCAAGAAATTTGCGACAAATATTCTTACATAATAAATATTGCTCAAAAAAACTTCAAAGTTGATAATTATGAATACATAGGTATGAATTGGGTAGTAGATTTTCCGTTTGCCCTTAAAGATAGAGCACGCAAAGATATGAAGGATTTTATTTTTCCCAAACAATTTGGAAATCCGGTATTATCTACCACGAATGGTTGGAAAAGATTGAATGATTGGGTTTCTTATGCAGATTCAATACCTACCATTGAAGAGGAAATGAATCAATTAATAAAGCCAAAAAATATGGAAAAAGTCATATATATAATTCACACACCACCTAGTGATCTTAGTCTTGACGTATGTCATGATGGTCGAAAAGTTGGTTCAAAAGCAATTTTTAATTTTATTAAAGAAAACCAGCCATTATTGACGTTGCACGGTCATATTCACGAAAGTCCAGAGGTATCAGGGAAATGGTATTCAAAATTAGGTAAAACAATTTGCATTCAGCCTGGACAATCTCACCATTATCAAGATTATTTGATTTATGTTATAATTGACTTAAAAACAATGCAATTCAAACGATTTCAAATTGTTCAATGATTATATTTTATAGAAAAACTAACTAAATTAAATAAAAAAAAATTTTTTAATTCTGTAAAAATTTTAGAAGAATGCTGACTTAATCATATCTTAATAATATAAATTTTAAGAATGTAACGCTTTAGTATTAAATATAGTAATGTCAGATTATGATAAAGAATTATCTGTTGCTATAGAGATTGTAAAAAAGGCCTCTGAAATTACGGAGTGGTTTAGAAAGTCAGGCTTCGAAATATATAAGAAATATGATAAGAGTACTGTAACGATGGCTGATTTTGCCTCTCAAATCTATATAATATCAAAATTAAAAGAATTATTTCCAAGGGATCAAATTTTTGCTGAAGAAGATGAACTCAATTTAATTGATCATAAAGCTGAAGAGGCAATTGAACAATGTTTTCGCGATTTAAATATCGATAACATAATAGATCTTAAGGCAATGTTAAATTACAGGGGAATGCCCTCTCCTCGACAATGGAACGTAGATCCCATTGACGGGACTTTAGGGTACCAGAAAGATTTATCGTACGCCATCGGTATTTGTTTAGTAGAAAAATCTGATCAAAAAATTAGTGTGATCGGAGTACCAAACTATAACGGAAACGGTTCAGCTATTTTTAGTGCCGAATTATATCAAGGAGCAAAAGCTTCTTATAGAGGATCTGATTTTAACACCATACATGTAAGTACTCAAAACGATATCAAAAAGGCGCGTATGTGTCATTCATTACATTATGATATGCCTTGGGTGGTTCAATTTGCTGACAAGACTGGTATTACTGAAAGAATTCAACTTGATAGCATGGCTAAATTCTGTATGATAGCAGATGGGAGCTATGATATATATATTAAACCAATTATGGGTTTTGAAGCGTATTCTTGGGATTATTGCGCAGGGGATTTACTAGTGAGAGAAGCAGGTGGTATAGTTACAGATCTCGACGAGGAACGTTTAACATTTGAAAACAATAAATGTATATTAAGAGCCCCTGGCATTCTTACGACAAATGGAATTCTCCATCGAGAAGTCGCTGATATAATCAGAAAAACATTCTTTTCCATAGAAACAAATTAACCAAGAATCTTAATTAATTGGTTTGTTTTTTAAATTTTAGCGTAATCTATTATTAAACGATGATATTTAACTTTAAAAAGCTAAGTATCTTTTTAACGAATTCTTAATTAAATAATATATGGCATCAGATAAAGTAGCGTTATATAGAAGCGAAGTTGTTAAAGGGGCTAAAGCCATTTATAAGAGAAATTTAGTTGATTTTGGAGAGGGAAATGTTAGTGTGAGAAATGGAAGAAAAGACGAATTATTTATTACTCCCTCATTTAATAATTACGAAACATTAACAGATGATCAAGTTGTACATATTAAATTTGATGGAACCGCTTTAAGCAAAGGAAAATTGCCATCGACTGAGGCAACAATGCATACAATGATTTATAAATCTCGGCCTAAGGTACAAAGTGTAATACACACTCATTCTCCCTATGCTACAATGCTTTCAGTAAATCATATGACCATCCCTATAATCATGGAGGAACAAATCGTATTTTTAGGAGGATCTGTTGATATATCTCCATTTGGCGAAGCACATACAGAAGAAATAGGTCAATCAGCTTTAAAAGCATTAGGTATAAAAAACGCGGCTTTATTGGCGAACCATGGAGCAATTGTATGTGGAAAATCTGTGGAACATTCTGTAAAATTCGCGGAATTAACAGAGAAACTTGCAAAAATCTATTGGGGTGCCTTGCAAATTGGGGAACCAAAAATAATTCCGAAAGAACAATGTGAAAGGTTTTATAGACTCTTTAATAGCTTATTTGCCAATTATCCACGGAAAATGCTAAAATAAACTACTCTTTGTTGAAATCAATGGAATTAGGGATTAGTTCTCTCGGTTATATTGTGGATTTAGGGCTTTCGGGAAAGTTTAAAAGTTTATTTAACTTATTATTTGATGCTACTGAATCCTGTCTCAAATTCGCTGAGAAAAACAATATTAATGTATGTGAACTTGTTTTAGATCCTCCAGAAATTTCAACGGTTGAAAAAAAGCAAAAATTTTTCGATTTATGTAAATCGTTCCCTCATATTAAAAAACAAGTTCACGCACCATTTCTCGATTTATGCCTTTGTTCTCATAATAAATTCATATCTAAAGCAACTGTTGAATCATATATAGAATCGGCTAAAATTTGCAAAGAGATTGATTCAAAAATTTTGACAATTCATCCCGGCTCAGCAAATTTTCTCGTCAAATCATTTTATAGATATAATAAACAAATATTACTAGAAGCAATCAACTTTTTTTTAGATTCCATTAAGAGTAAGACCTTAAAGGTATGTCTGGAGAATATGCCGAAAAATGTTAATATCTTTTTAGGAATTCCTGAAATTGAAGGATTTTTCACAAACCTGAATCGGCACGACATTTTCTTGACTTGGGATACAAGCCATTCATGGACTTGCGATGTAGATGTTAAAATTTTTTGGAAAAAATTCAATAAACTCATCAAAAATATTCATTTGGTTGATAATTCTGATAAGGATAAGGATAATCATCCTGGATTAGGAACAGGAAAAGTTAATTTTAACGAAATATTTAAGATAATAGATGAATACGACTATAATGGTGGCCTAATAATTGAGTTGTCTTCGGCAAAAGATTTACCAAAAAGCATAGAATTTGTTAAAAAATTCCTATAAGAGGAAAGATAATAAAAAAATTTTTCTCTCACTTTTTTATAATTTACTGTTGAGATTTTTCCAATTTCGTTTTATGTAATGCTTCTAATTTCTCTTTCATATCTTTAAGTTTCTCACCGTGTAATGGATAAAAATAAACAAAAATCAAACTTGAAGCACTCATTATTATGGGATATATAAGAAGCAATAATATTATTCCAAACAGAGCTGATTCGGGTTGCACTTCAGATCCCTGTATATAACCAAACGACACTAAGATTATAGTCGCAATAATGGGACCAATACTAACCGCTGGTTTGTTAAAAAGAGCTTGAATGCCGAAAAACATGCCATCTCTTCGCGTCTTATGAATAACTTCGTCCTCGTCTATGGATAAATGCAACATAGGGAAATTAAATATAGTATATCCCCCAAAAAACATTAACCAAGCATAACCAAGCACGATTAAAGATTCTAATGATGTTATTAGCCATAATATAAAAATTACTGTTGTTCCTATTATTTTCAGCAGCCCAAATCTTAGAATTATGGTCCTAATTCCCCATTTTGGTCTTAATTTCAAACAAACAACATATGAACTGTAAACTCCAATAATGTATAATAAAAAAAATATTATTAAACCATTATCCCCGAAAATGAATAGATAAGCAAATAAATAGCTAAAAAAGACACTTTCAATTAAAGTAGCAAAAAATATGAAACCAATATAAAGTCTAAATGATTTTAATCTAAAACATTCTTTTATTGATTTCCCTAATGAAAAAACTTCGTCTTTTTGAAATTCTGGTCTCTCCTCACAAGTTTTTACTACGATAAATTGCACTATTGTTGATAGAATTGCAATAAAAATAGCGATTATTTTAAAAGTTGTAGAAATCGGTTTCAAATCTCCTACTATTAGAAACACGGGCAATACAGCAAAAGCTCCTATTAACAACACTAAAAATTGAACTTTCCCTCGCTCATCTGTATCTGAAGTCATCTCTGGTAATAATGCCAACCATACTGTAACGACAAGAGTAAAAAATATGTCAAATAAACATATTGTTATTACATAATGAATAAATATTATAATTTGATTATTAAGACTCCACGGAAACCATACCAATAGAAATGCTAAGGCCCAAATAGGTCCTCCGTATTTTATGTAAATAATTCTCCTATTACCCCATTTTTCTCTATTCGTTTTGTCCGAAAGGTGACCTAAGAGTGGATCGTTTAAAGCATTTATAACTAGATATACGATTTGTCCAACAATAAAGTAAAGTGGAAGTAGTTTTAAATCATTAAAGAAGAATTCAATGTACTTAAGGTCAAAAATATAGATTAATAATCCGTTAGGAATCGCACCTAAAGCGTATCCAATTTTTTTCTTATTACTAAGTTTTATAAATGATGATTTTTCCATAAAAATTCAGTTTGATTTGTGAATGCTATTACAATATAAATTAATAATATCTCTTTATGAAAATAATTAAATGTTTTCAATTTTTTTAATAAGCAACTATTATAATTAGCTTAGATAAAATTTTAGAAATAATTAATAGGTAATTTTAAATGAATATTGGACACCATTCTTTAACAAATTTGGCAAGAATAAGAAAGGACATTAAAAGAAAACGAATTTCAAGTTATGATAAAACAGGAGCTAATAATGATTTTAGCCAAATAGGTCCAAAAGAGAAATATGTAATATGCAATATTAGTAGTGCTGGATGTATAAAACATATTTGGATGACTCTATTATCTCAAGATTCAAATTATTTGAGAAAAATAATCATTCGTATGTGGTGGGATAAAGAAAAAGATCCATCTGTTGAGTGCCCAATTGGCGATTTTTTTGGTATAGGCCATGCAAAAACAGTAAATTTTTGGAGTTTACCCCTATCTATGAGTCCTCGCGACGGTAAAGGTTTTAATTGCTTTTTTCCAATGCCATTTTCAGAAAGAGCAAGAATTGAGGTAGAAAATGAAACAGATGTTAATTTAATATGTTATTATTACGTCGATTATGAAGAATATCTAAAATTAGATTCAAGCTATGGGAGATTTCACGCCACCTGGAATCGAGAAAATCCATGTGAAGGTAGTGATTATCAAAAAGTTAAAAAAGTCTCAAAATGGTTTAAAAAGAATTTAAATCACGAAAATGATTATTTAATTTTAGAGACAGAAGGGGAGGGTCATTATGTAGGTTGCCATTTAGATATTCATAACTTATACGAGACAAAAAAACAGAATTGGCCAGGTGAGGGAGACGACTATATTGAAATAGACGATGGAGAAATAATTTTATACGGAACTGGTACGGAAGATTACTTTTGTACTGCATGGGCTCCTGCTAAATATTATTGTTCTCCGTATTTTGGTATAACATTACCAGGACGTAAGAATTGGAGTGGTAAAATATCCTATTATAGATATCATATAGAAGATCCTATCTTTTTTCACAAAAACCTTAAAGTTAAAATTGAACATGGTCATGCTAATCAACGATCTGATGATTGGTCATCAACTGCTTACTGGTATCAGAATGAACCTCATAAAAAATTCAAACCACTTCTACCTGTAAACGATAGATTACCTAGAGATTAACCAAGATTTTATTCAAATAAAACTTATTTATAAACCTTTCTTTAATGAGTTTATAATGCCGATAATATCATTACAAGTTAATGATAATTTATTAGAAAGATTTGAAAAAATCCGGATTTTAAGCGGTTTTAACTCTAAAAGCGAAGCTTTAAGAGATGCTATAGTGAGCTTCATTGAAAATCAAGAAAAATTCGAAAATATGGAAGGATACAAAATAATGACCATTAGCTTGGTTTATCCTTTCAAAGAAGTGATTATCGATGAAATATCTGAAATTTACAATCATTTTAATCAAATAATAAAAACTGTGACTGATTGGCGCATCGTAGATAAAAAAATTGAAATTATATTAGCTGTAGGAGAATTTGGTCTTATAAAGGATTTAAAAAATTCGGTAGCTAAAATAAAAGATGTTCTCTGTTCAATCCACGAAGTAGTCATTGAGTAATTCTAATCAAACCTTAGAGATAAATCTACTTGTTCTGAGGGTTGTAGTGTTAATTCGCTGGTACTTATAACGTCCGGCTCCGAAAGTAGATAATCTACGATATTATCTAAAATAACGCTCCCTGAAACTTCAATAACTACTTTCTCCCTTAAGTTCTTTTTCTTAAGTAAATTTATGGCGTCCTCTACCTCATCAGGACTCATATTATCCAACATTATAATGTCCGCACCATTTTGAGCAGCTATTACGACATCTTCAACCTTTTCGATTTCAATTTCAATTTTTTTTGAAAAACTTGCATGATTTTTTACATCCTTTAAAAGATTTACGATATCTCCCTTGTAAGATCTTAAATGCGTATCTTTGAGTAAGATCATATCATCCAATGAGAATCTATGAGGGTCCCCTCCCCCTAAAAAAACGGCTTTCTTTTGGAAAATTCGTAGCCCCGGTAAAGTCTTTCGAGTACATGCTATTTTAACATTTTTTCCGGTATCTTTAATAATATTAATGTATTTTCGGGTTGTTGAAGTTATTGCACTCATATGAGTTATAAGATTAAGGCCAACTCTCTCTCCAAGTAGAATATTTCTTGTATTACCTTTTAATTCAACAATAATATCTCCTTTTTTGACTTCTTCACCATCTTTTTTTATAAAATTAGTCTCAACTTTCAATATATCAAATAAAATTTTTAATTCTGCAAGCCCAGAAATGAAACCTTTACTTTTTGCAATAATTTTAGCAGATTTCTGGTTGTCTTCAGCTATAAAATTAGAAGTCACGTCCTGAAATGCGCAATCCTCTTCTAAAAATTCCCTTAATTTCCGCTCAATTATGATATTATTATAACTCATATTTTATTGAATTCTTTATAGTATTAAGGTTTAATAGGTTTTAATAAGTTTGAAAGAATCATGATTTTTTTACTTTCGTATACAAATTTTAATTAAATTATAATACGAAACTTAATCATTTCTGAAATTTATTAAAAATATTTTAGTAGAGAGGTCGAAAGTTCCCTTACTCATAGTAAAGTATATTTTTTATCTTCTAAAAAGAAAAACTGCTTAAAAACGTATATGTAAGTGCTATAATTTAAAATTCATGCTTACATTTAGTACAGACTCTCTTTCTTGCATAAATAATTCTTGGAACGTAACTAATAATCCGGCTTTTATCATCGAATTCTTTAATAGCAAATCCCATAGCCCCACAAATAGGACATTTTCTTTTAATAGTAATTGTTCCTGTATTGGCAGTTATTGTCGGGGTTATATATTGATTAGGGGGTTTTAGTGGATTTATATATTGATTAGGGGATTTTAATGGATTTATATACTGATTAGGGGGTTGTACTATATTTGCTTGTTGTTGGATTGTTTGTATTTGATCTTTTAATTGTGAGTTCTCCTCCTTTAATTGACTTATTATATAATCTTTATCATTAAGTAGAATTTTAAGAGTTTGAATTTGGGTTTGTAATGCAAGAATTTGTTTCGATAACTGATTAACCTTTTTTCCGTTCTCAGAAGGCATATCTTCCACTCTTGAATACATAATTTTCTATCGCTCCTCAACTATTTTACAAAATTGTATTTTAATTACTTCACCTAATTTCTAAAATATAACATATTACCATTTAAATTTTATTACTTTATTCTTTTTTTAGTTGCTCTTAAAAAATCTTTCATTTGTGATATTGAATTAAAGCATTAAAATTTTTAATTAGGTAGTTTTTAAATGAATTATGGTAGAAACTGAGAAATTTTTTATTGAAAATAATGGCATCAAACTTGAAGCCGAATATTTTCAATCTAATTCTGATAAAGCCTCAGCAGTTTTAATTTGTCACCCTCACCCTCAATTCGGTGGCAATATGTGGAACAATGTCGTTTCTGGAGTTTTTTACAAATTAATTAAAAAAAATATCTCATGTTTAAGATTCAACTTTCGAGCTGTTGGAAGATCAAGCGGAGAACACACAAGTGGAAGGGGAGAACTAAGCGATGTGAAAGCTTGTGTTGATTTTTTAATTAATAAAAAAGATAATAAGAAAATTTTTATTTGTGGTTATTCATACGGGGCAGCAATAGGATGTTCTGCTGTAAATTATTCTGAAAAAATCATTGGATTTGCAGCAATTTCATTTCCATGGGATTTCGTGGGTTTGAAATATCAGAAGCTTTCTCAAACTGACAAACCTAAGCTGTTTTTACAAGGAGATAGAGATGATATTGCTCGTTACGATAGATTCGAAGCCCACTATAAGACCTACCAGGATCCTAAAGAATATAAAATAGTTAAGGGAGCTGATCATTTTTATGGGGGATATGAAGACAAGGTTGCAACTGAATTAGTTCACTTTTATAGTTCAAGATTTTAAATCAATTTTTAATAAAACTTTTCCAATCTGGTTTCCTTTGCTTTAATACCCTTCAGCTTATTTAAATTATAAATTCCAAAAAGCAAAAACTTAGAGTAAAAAAGTCAAAAGATTAAATACTAGAGAGTTTCTCCAAATCAGCTTTGGAGTTCTCTTCAGCCCAATCCAATAATTGGTCTATATACTTCTCAACATCGTCGCTTTCAGGTCGCTTTGAAAGTACTGCTAATAAAAATTGTGTTTTATTATCATTCATGAGCATATTTCTACAAATAATATAATCACTCTTATAGAAAATTTTCATAACTTCTGCTTCACTTAGGCTCATCTCCTCACCGGCCTTTAATGCTGCATCACTTAAAAGCGAACCCATTGCTGCAACCGCTCTTTCATCAACATCATCTGCCTTTTGAGATGCTAGCACGAGACCAGTTGAAGTTGAGAAAAGGGAAGCTCTAAAGTTACCATTCTCATTCAGTTCTTTTAAGACCATCTCGAGTCGTGAAACCATCTTTCGATTATCCTCTCGCTTTAATTTATCTTCGTATTATAATATAAAATTAAACATATTTAATTTTAACTTAATTTAATAATAAACAATTAGGTATATTTAATTTTAAGTTTCTTGATAAAAAATATACTATAATTTTAATTTCCAAATCCAAAAAAAAAAATTCTCTAATTTCTAAAAATTATCTATTTCCAACTTTGCGTAGCGTTTCAAAAGTTCCATACCCGCCGGTTTTTCCATTTAATTCGAAATTACCAAACGATTGAACTAGTATTGATATATTTCCATTGTCATCAACGAATGTAACTGGAATTATTGGTCCTACCTTTGCTTTAAGAATATGTTTTTCTTCTTGGAAATCTATTATTTCAAGTTTTGAGCTAACAGGAAGAACGCCATCTTCGCGAAATTGTTGATCAATAATACGGATGGTCTTTAAGGGGATATTTTTTCCATTCTTGAATAGAAATCCACCAGTGGATAGACTTCCATCATCTCCAACAATGGCTGCTGGATTTATTGCTAAATTCTTATTAAACCAGATTACATAATATAACCAATTACCTACGCCTGTCCAATCTCGAACTCCATAGGTGTGGTCTCTTTGACCGATTGTATTGCTAATTAAATATTTTTTTTTACCCACTTGAATTTCACCCGATATAATAGCAATCTGTTCCCAATGCTTATCACCTGCTTTTTTTCCAAGTTCTAAAGATTCAGATGTCATGAACTCGCTATATTCATAAACATCATTGACTGGATTAAAGGCAAGATTCATTTTAACTTGTTTTTTGGATAATTTCTTGCGAATTATTTTAAACAATAAAGCTAATTTTGGCTGTTCACGAATCTTGGGTAAATCTTCTGGATTTTTCAAGATAAACATCTTACCACTAAATTTATAATACCATTTTCCATCCGATTGCCAATTATGAGCCATACCACCTACAGGAGGTAAGTTCAAATATTCTTTAGTTTCTTCAACTTGATGGTATATAGCAGCTGAACCATCAGGTAAGAATAAAAAAAAAAAAGTCATTCCTTCTTGCTTGTTAGGCTTGAATCCTATTCGCGACACACCCCCTATATTATGCTTCTTATTAAAAAAAGCAAAATAATAAGATTCATTCCATTCGGGATTATCTGAGTTTATTAGATGTGTAATTGGCTCCATATCATTTAACTAAATTTTTTTGAATTTTCCAATTCATATTTAATTTTTTATTATAACAGAACCTGTATAACCATTAATTGTTATATTTTGACCCGTTTTAAAGATTTTACAAGCATTAGGAATATTTGTAACCGATGGTATACCGTATTCGCGTGATACGACTGCACCATGTGAAAGAATTCCCCCAGTTTCTGTGATTAAGCCGTTTATTTTTGAAAAAACAGGGGTCCATCCAGGGTCCGTTTTAGGAACAACCAGGATTTCTCCTGCTTGTACGGTTGGGATTTCATCAATCTTATGAAGTACGCGAACTTTTGCGGTAAAGATTCCTTGACTAGCAGGAATCCCTTGAAATGAAGTACTCTCTTGTGTAAATTCAAATGTATCATCGAATTCACGCGATCCATATAGAAATTTTGGTGGAACTGTATATTCATATTTGAAAAATTCATCTTTTCGTTTTTTAATTGAAGAAAAGATATCAAGATCCAACTTTTCAAGTGCGATTTTTTTAATTTCTTTTTTATGTAAGAAGAAAATGTCCATTGACTCTTTTAAGATTCCTTTAGACATTAAACATCTGCCAATTTCTAAATAAACTTTTCTGTTTCTAATTATCCAGCGATCAAGATTATATCTTTGCTCTTCTCGAAATATAATATATTTACGGCTATATTCTAAAATTTTTGAAAATAATTTCCATTTTATTAATCCAAAT
Source organism: Candidatus Thorarchaeota archaeon (assembly GCA_048883105.1). Lineage (GTDB taxonomy): Archaea > Asgardarchaeota > Lokiarchaeia > Sigyniarchaeales > SOKP01 > LW40-45. The sequence continues at coordinate 26,157 of JBHLQY010000024.1, forward strand.
CGCTGTGATCTGATTTTAGCTTCTATATATCTAGCGATTTTCTCTCTATAATTTAAATTTTTAGCTTTTAATTTTTTAAAATTAATCTTTTCCTCAATACCAACAACAAGCGTTTTGAGGATATCAAAAACATAATGTGGGGACTCGCTCCACCTTGGATAATAAATTTCTCGTGTGAATCCACGATCTCCATATTTTTTTAAGAATCTTTCAAATTCTTTTAAAAATACCTGAATATTTGGACTCCTTTCAGAAGATATATATTCATATAGCCTTTCTGAATCGTATTCAAGAATTACTGACTTAACATCGGGATATTCTTGAATAATTGATGCTAAATAATGAATTTCGTCATTTGTTTCAGTTAATTTGTGGTCTAATCCCGAGATCAATATTGGATAAAGTCGCGAAGATAATTTTTTCCCCATAAATCGTGTAAGTAAATACTGAACCATTAAATTCATACCTATATTGTGGACGGGTATACCGTAGCGAATAAGACGAAAATGTTGAATCATTACATAATCTAAATCTTCAGCCAAATTAATAAGAGCTTCTAAATTTTCAGTTCCAGATAGGTTTTCTAATTGATCATCAAAGTTATTCAAATATGGTGAAAGCTCTTTTAAAGACCAATCATAATATCTCTCTGCTGTCTTATTTATCGAACCATCTGGATCAAAGAGTTTTATTCGCAATTCCGAGACAATTCGTTTGATAAGATGGAAAGGTAGATTCTTCATAGTTTCTTTCCCATACGGTCCAGAACCATCTGGAAAATAATTTAAAAGATCCTCGCTACGCATGAATTTGGGAATTTCATTTTCTACTTTTCTTTTTAAAACATCTAAGTTAAAGTAAACATGTCCGTTATATAGTTTCAACAATTTTCTATGCATATGTCTATATCCCATGATGCTATTAAGTTCAACGTTTACAACTTTCGTTAATGGGTCTCCTAGGATATCGAAAAATAAAGGTGTAACTGGATCATTCCAATAATCATCAGAATACCCCCTAGTCCAATAAATATCTTCTTCAGGAGTAATAGCTTCTAACGAGGTAATTGGTCTAGCTTGGAGGATATAGATTTTATTGTCTTGATCAATAGCCCATTCAATATCTTGAGGATATTTAAAGTATTTTTCTACTTGAGTACCCATTTGCGAAAGCTTGATTATTTGTTGATTAGCAAGCGAGGGTTGTATGTTTTCTTGCTCAGAGAGTTCAATAAGGGTAGTCCCAGTCTCTGTTTCTAAAGATTTTGGATAAATAGCAATTTTTTTATTCCCTATTTGCTTATCAAGAATTTTAAATATTTCTATTCCATGATGACTCTTTCTTTGAACCATGAATTGATCAGGACAACATTGTCCAGATACTATAGATTCACCCAATCCATAATTAGACTCGATTATTAATTCGGTTTTTTTTATTGAAACTGGATTTATTGTAAATAAAACACCTGAGCATTTTGCTGGAATCATTTTTTGTACTATGACAGCTAATCTGACATCCATATGGGGAATATTGTTTTTATGCCGGTATGCAATCGCTCTACTTGTCCAGATAGATGCATAACAATTTTTAATGTTTTGGATTACTTGACTAAGAGTTTTTAAATTGAGAAAAGTATCGTATTGCCCAGCAAAAGAAGCTGTCAAAAAATCTTCAGCAGTTGCTGATGATCTCACTGCTACATTATTAAGATATAACTTATCATATTTTTTTTTGATTTCTTCAAATAATTCTGCGGTAAAATTGCCTTTTTTGATTGCATCCTGAATTTCTTTGGCGTTATAATCAATTGATTCATAATTTATATAATCAATCTTATCTAATTTACTTTGAATTATTTCATTGAGATTATTATGTTTAAGAAAAATCGAATAGGCCTCAGTTGTGACAACAAAACCTTCAGGAACTGTAAAACTATTTTGAATTAATTCTCCAAGATTAGCTGCCTTACTCCCGATCTTGCTAAAATCCTTTCGGCCAATTTTATTTAAATTCATTGTTAGAGGTTTTGTAGCGACCATATTCCACACAGTTTATCTCATTTGGAAGGAATATTTTACCTAACTTACCTAAGATCTATATAAGTTTAAAATCCTATATATAGTTTTAAACATATGAATTAAATTTTTATATTAATTATGAAAGATTTTATAAAATCTTGTTCATCAATTTCCAATGTCATTACACTGGGTCTTGCGATTGGCTTATCAAAACCTTTTTTTGCTGGAGGCGCTTTAGGTCTAGTAGGAGAACCTGGATTTAAAATTAAGGTGTTATATGGAGTTCCTTTTATTATAGGTTTATGTGTGTGTCCGTAGATTAATATATGTAAATTATTATCTTTAAAGAAACCTTCAACATTATCAGGTAATTTATGAATTACTCCGATGTTATATTTACCAGCAGAAAATTTAATAAAATCTTCTATGTTGGTAATTTCATCTAGATTTCCTCTGACACATTTAGTAGGGGCTATTTTCTTTAGGTCTTCTAAAAAGAACTCGTCGCATACATCACCCACGTGAATAATTTCGTCAACATCATTAAATGCTTTTTGTATCTGCTTTAATAAATTAAAAATTTTCGTGGAATCATCATTTTTTTTAATATGAGTATCTGAAATTATCCCAAATTTAACCATTTAAGTAATCCTCCCTCATACTAATAAAAAGCCTAAAATTAAAATAAAAATTCCCATTATAAAATCAAAGAAAATACGAAAATACAGATCTCCTCTAGATTCTCCTATGGATTCATCTTTTTTAAAATATGTCTTAACTTCATCAAATCCCGTCGAAATTACGTGTTTAATCCTTGGAAAATACAAAATAAACAATGCCGCACTGACTACTAATAAAGGAAGATAAAGGTAAATTGCTACTATATTAAAATCGTTTCCTTGTAAATAATTCCAAACAGCATGAGCAGAAATAATATTATTTAAAGCATGGGCAAAAATTACGGGAAATAATCTCTTTTTTTTTATGACATAGATAGATAGCATTATCCCTACAGTGTAAGTTTGTAGAAACCATATAAATGGGAACCAAATAGGATAATTTTTACTTATAGGATTAAAGAAATAAGCAAAGTGCATGAGTCCAAAATATAAAGATGATATAATTACAGCAGACATTTTATGGAAATATTCGCTTCCTCTCTTTGTTAAAAATCCTCTCGAAAGTGATTCTTCGTATATCGCAACACTTATTTGAATTATTATAACTGAAATAAGAAAAATATAATAACCTTGTAATAAATAAGTATCAGTGGCCCGTGTTGATAATACATTACCAGTGTACTCAAGCATTTCAGGAACTAAAAAATAAATAAGAAAATCTAAAGGTATGAAAACTATGAATAAAATCAAAACTGCATATAATAATTGTTCCTTAAAATCTCCTTCCGTAACAGAATAAAGTTTAAAATGCGCTTTGGCAGCGCTCGATTCATTTTCAACTATACTTTGTTTTTCTTGGGATTTTAATATAATATTAGATACAAATAGGAAGAGAGGAATCGCTATAAGGATACATACGGCTCTTAGCAAATAATATAAAGGACCATAAAAAGTAGAATTCCTTTCTATAAACAAGTGAAGTAAAATTATTGGAATAAGCAAAAATAAGAATATTCCTATAAATACAATTACCACTTCAGCAAGAAACCTAAGTCTATTATTTACAATTTTCTTCTTTGTATTATTACTGGTCTCCATTGGAGTGGTAATTAAAACATAAGTTTCTAATTATTTAATTAAAAAGTTATAAACTTTTTTGTTTAACTTTAATCAATAAAATTCATTAATTCCTTACGAGAAGGAATCCCCTTTCTGGCACCTAACTTTTGAATACATCTTCCAGCAATAAGATTTCCAAATTCTACGTTGAATTTAAGTTCTGTAAAATCATAACCTAAATGTTGAACAAATCTGAAAATAAAACCTGCTGAAAAAGCATCACCCGCACCTGTCGTGTCTATTACATTTTTAACTTTCTTTGCCGGAATTATTGCTGAATCATTTTTAGTTAGTAAATACGCACCATTACTACCCATAGTAATAATAATTACTTTGATACCTAATTTTAGAATATTATCTGATGTATCTAAAATGACTTCTTCCCTCAATTCTGGCCCTTGAATGTTAAGAAGCGTCATATATTCTCGTTGAGATAGTATAAGTATATCAATTTTTTCAAACAATTGTATAATATTATCGAGGCCTTGGTCAATTATCAACATACCAGGATTTAATATAACGGGAATATAGTTTTCTCTCCCAATTTCAGCGGCTTCAATAAAAGGTTCTATATTTTTTAAACTACTTAAGTAGATTAGCTTGCCTCTTAATAACTCTTCAGTTATTATATCATCTTTTGAAAGATAATTTGCTGCTCCACTATGTGCATAAATTCTCCTATTTCCCTCAGAATTTAAAGCAATATAAGCCGATCCCGTACCATAATCATTAGAATATTTTATTAGCGATGTATCCAT
>JBHLQY010000025.1:0-30639 GCA_048883105.1 Candidatus Thorarchaeota archaeon
ATTAGAAAAAGCAAATTTTTCGAGAATACTAATAAAAGAATTAAATTAATTAAAGCCAATGAGCCAGAAAAAGATATCTTTAAATTTTTGAAAAATAATAAAATTAACGTTATAGTTAGAGGGAACTTAAGCTCTAGCAAATTTCTTAAAAATATGAAAGATATTTTGAAAATCTCAGATATTAATCGATTAGCTTTAATGGAAACTTACAATGGATTCCAATTCTTTTACGGCCCCGTCGGAATAGACGAATGCAATAATATAAAAAGAAAAATTTTGTTTGTTAACAAGGCAATTTTAGAATTAGAAAAGTTAAATATAGTCCCCAAAATTAGCATCTTAAGTGGTGGTAGATTAGGAGATGTTGGACGAGATCCCATGGTAGACAAAACCATAAACATTGCTATGAAAGTAGTTGATCTCATTAAAAAAGAAAAGCCAGACTTAGAAATAAATCACAATGAAATCCTTATTGAAAATGCTATTTTGAATAAATCAAATGTAATTATTGCTCCAGATGGAATTTCAGGAAATCTAATATATCGCACCTTAGTTCACTTAGGTGGAGGTAAAGCATATGGCGCGATTTATATGGGCTTAGATGAGGTTATTATAGACACTTCAAGAGTGGGAAAACTATCAGAAATTCATGGCGCCTTAATACTAGCGCTAGCATTAGCACCTTAATTATTAAATTCTTTCTTTTTTATAAAAATCTTAGATAATTTTAGCTATTTTGTTAACAACATCTTCGATAGTTTGATAAATAAACATCATTGATTTTTGATACTCGTCATAAGGTAAAATTACATTTTTTTGCTTTTGCTTTTGTTGCTTAACTAATACTTTTTGAAGTTTATATCCCGCATTTTTAATGTATCTCCTTCCAATTTGGTTTTTAGCTTTTTGATAGCAATTACCAAGAAAAACGATCTCATTAATTAATAATTGAATAATTCTTTCTCTATTATTCTTATGTGATGGTTCACTGTGCGAATTTAACCCTAGACTCATTCTTTTTTGATTTCATCGAGTATTATTCTTAAGGGAAAAATAATCCAAAATAATATTAAAGCCTTCAATAGACCAGTTTTTAGTTTTTTTCTAATTCAAAAACCTGATACTCTTTAAATGGTTTTTCAAGGATTATACTGATGAATTATTGAAATTTGGATCTATACTTTGATTCATTAAAATTTTTTTATTCTCACATGCTTGGATCATCAACAATTCGAAAGTTTTCATTTAATTTATCAAGCTCTTTCATGTCCTCCTCATCTAATCTAAAATCAAAGATATTTATATTCTCAGCAATATGATCCTTACTGCCTGACTTAGGAATTTGAATTACATTGTGTTGAATCCCCCATCGAAGTAGAACTTGCGCTGATGTTTTCTCGTATTTTTGTCCAATGCTTTTTAATTGAGGATTATCTAACTTTCTTGCCCTTGTTAAGGGACAATAAGCTTCAACAGCAATATTATTAGTTTGACAAAATTCCATCAGTTCTTTTTGATATAAGAAAGGTGAAAATTCGACTTGATTAACACTAGGAACAGTAGAAGAACTCTCAAAAAGTTCATTTAAATGTCGAATTGTAAAATTACTCACACCAATCGATCTAACTTTTTCATCCTTATAGATCCTTTCAAGAGCCTTCCATGTTTCATTTCTAAGACTTGTAGCAGGCCAGTGTATTAAATAAAGATCGACATAAGTTAGATTTAATTTTCTAAGACTCTTCTCAAACGCTTTCAATGTTTTGTCATACCCATGATCATTATTCCAAACTTTAGTGGTAACAAAAATTTCTTCTCTTGGAATATCAGTATCTTCTATTGCTTCCCCAATTTTTCTTTCATTGTCATACATAGCAGCCGTATCAATTAATCTATATCCTGCTTCTAATGCCATTAAAACGGCATGATAAGCTCTTTTTCCAGTAAGAACCCATGTTCCTAAACCTATTATTGGGATATCAACACCATTATTTAATTTTAAAGTAGAGCCAATATTCAATTCCATAAAACTTACCTCACTATTATATTAAAAATATGCTTGATTATAATTTTTTTAATTTCGCTCAAAAAGATTGTCTTTATATTTCAATAAAAATAAATTCTCAATGGGAGAGGGGGGATTTGAACCCCCGACCACTTGGCCCCCAGCCAAGTCGATATAACTAGTTAAACACTAATTAATGTATCATACCAATCTAGACCACCCTCCCTTTTAATGAGGGTAATATTAAAAGTTCTAAAAGCATAATTAAAAATCTTCGTCATAATTTATTATTAACTATCTTTATTTTTCATACCAATAATTTTTAAATTATTTAGAGAGTTTTTTATTTTAATAGTAAAAACACTTAGCATTTTATGAGATCAAGAAAACCTTTTCTTGTTTTTTGGCTTCAATACTTCGACGCAAAAAGAAGTAGAGGCGATGGAAGACGACTTCCCAAGAAATTTGCGATTGAAAAAGTGACGACAACAGAAGTTGCTACTGCTGCTAAACGATTAGGATATCAAGTAGAAATAGAAGGAAATTATCGATATCCAAGAGCTTGGTGGGAAAATCCCGGTAGGGTCTTGATTAATACAAAAGGAAAAAAGAAATCAAAAGTAATACTTGAAGTAGCAAGAGAAATCAGAAAAACGCGAGGATCGAGTTAATAACCAATGCATGAATTTTCTTTTGCCTATAATATTTTTAAAGTTGCTGAGGCTACAGCAATTAAATACAATGCTAAAAAAATATCCGAAGTATATCTTGAGATTGGAGAATTAACGTTAATTGTTCCAGACCTCCTTCGTCAATCGTTTAAAATGGCCACCCATGGTTCAATTGCGGAAGGTGCGGAATTAATAATTGAGATTGTTCCGGGAAAAATAAAATGTCGAGATTGCAGCGAAATTTCAACTGTTAGGTTAAGTGAAGAGGCCTATTTGACGGGGCTTCAACTGTTTCAATGTCAACATTGTAAAAGTAAAAATACAGAAATTGTTGAAGGCAAAAAGGCTAACGTTAAAAATATTAAGATTCAAGAATAATTTAAATTAAAACAGCATTCAGCACACCATGTTGCCCCGGGCGGCTCGTAATTTTAGCCTTTCCAAGTTCTGTTTCAATTATAGCACCTTTAGTTAAAATATGTCGTCTATTCAAATCTTTTGATGCTTCGTTGCTTTCAAATCTCAATATTTTCACCTTCGAAGTTTTATTGGTATTAAGGTCAGTAACATTCACAAAAAGAGAAGAAAATAACTTTACTTTGGTATTACCTCCCAAAACTCGTTGCTTTTTCTTTTTATCTGTTCCAATTTCAGTGTTGATTGGAGGTCTTTCTAATTCTCGTTTTCTTTTTTTACGGAAATGTTTATATTTTTTTCCAGTATACTTCCTTTTACTTCTCCATTGACTTCTTGCCATAATGGGAATAGACCGTTCTAATTCTAACTCTATATTTTAGTTAGTAAACAATATCTTTAAAGTTTTTTCATAAAGTTGTTATAATTTTTTAAAGAAAAATATATTTAGTTCTTTTCTTTAGATAATATAAAGTATTAAAAATGCTATTAATAATAAAAGATTGAATTTAAGATTATAATGATGGAAAATAATACTAATAATTTAGACGATATTAGCTTAAAAAAGGTTATTTCAGGTACTACAACAGTAGGTTTAATTGTAAAAGAGGGTGTTGTAATAGGTACAGAATCTCAGGCTACAGCAGGATTTACTGTTGCTACGAAAACTGCACAGAAATTATTTCAAATAAACGATTTTACGGGCGCAACCATAAGTGGGGGTGTTGCAGATTGCCAATATGTAATAAATCAGATTACGGCATTATCTAAACTTAAGCAAGTTGAAGATGGTGAAGTACCTCCAGTAAAATATATAGCAAATGTAACTAGAAACATACTATTTTCAGGACGTTCTTATTATCTCTCCATGATGATTGTGGGAGGTTATTCGATTAAGGAGAAGAAAGGTAAATTATATGGGATCGACCTATTGGGAACTTTATTTGAGGAGGATAAATTTATATCTTTTGGTTCTGGCTCACCTTTTTCTTTGGGTTTATTAGAGGCAGATTGGAAATCAGATATGTCTAACTCCGAAGGGATAGATTTAATTAAAACCGCTATTTCAGCTTCACGGGAAAGAGATGCTGCCTCTGGATTTAAGATTCAAATATGTTCAATAGATAAAGACGGCTATAAACAAATTCAATAAATAGTATTAAAACTGATTTTTTACATTTTTTCTATTTCTATAGCAATCTGCCAAAATTCATTATTGAAATAGATGAACCCATTTAGATCATAATTTTCAGCATTCATAATTGTCCAAATTAGGTTTTTAAAAGCCTTAAAATCTTCCAAATATTTCATGTTTTTCGTATCTACACCGCTTGGATAGTTTCCACCAGGATGAGAGTGAAAAATACTAATTAATCTCATATTATACTTCTTAGCAGCAGTTTGATAAATCTTGTTTAATTCTTCAATATTATCTATTAAAAAGGCGACAGTAGATTTCTTAGTAGATTTGATACATTCAAACAATTGTCCAATATAATGATATTGAAACCCTTCCTCGTTAATATTTATTTCTCTAATGTCTCCAAATATTAATCCACATGCTTCATAGGGACTAGCTTTGTTTATACATCTTTTTAAATCTTCAACAATTTCCTGATCTAAAACGATTTTTATATCATCTTGAAATTTCATTTTGGTAACTTGATAGGATATTTTAAATTAAAGTCAATGCAGCATTTAACGCAGCTATTCTTGCTCTTTCTAGCTTATTGCCTAATCCTATAATAATAACATCGTTTTTTTCTAATTTTGAATCTGATTTAATAATTTCTTCATTAAAATATTTATAAGGCTGTTTATTAATAGTCATTTTTGTTTTTTCGGTATCTGAAATATTTACGGGATAAATTATATTTTTTCCATCATAGACTAAACATGTTGCCCCTATACCACCAACTTTGATGGCAGCGTCCCTTTGCTCTATGCCCTTTGTTAATTTATCACCCACATTCTTGATTTGACAAAAGTATACTCTAACATCTTCTGATTCGATAATAATATCTTTTAGAATCGAAATATCTCCCTTTTTAAGAAAAGGTATCTTTTTTTTAACTTTATTTAAAAAAAAATTTAAGCCGTTTTCAGTTAAAATATGCCCTTTTCTTATATTTCCGTTTAGTACAGAAATAAAATTAAGTTTCTCATTAAGTTTTTTAATTAGAGACTTTGCTGTGCCCGAGCCAATCAATAACTCCTCCTTTAAGCGATATCTTCCAATTCCATTCGGATTTTCCTCAAAAATAAATAATGCTAAAATAACATGAACATAATCATAGGTTGGTTTGATAGTTTCACTCTCAAATAATTCTTCTAATTCATCTAGCATGATTACAAGTAATATTTAATCATTAATCTAAAAAAAATTATTATGATAAAAATTATAAAATAAAGTAATTTTTATATTTACGATAAGAATAAATTAATTATATAGTCTATTCCAAGTTTTAGGTGGAATATAATATGACCCAGAAACAAGAAAACAAAAGTCAAATACACGGTCTTGTAGTCTTTAAAGGTAGACTAGCTCAAGGGAAACAAGAACAAATTGAGATCGCTCCACCTATCGAAGACATTGATCAAGAAAATAAAATAAAACTTTCGTGCGAGTTTCACCCTTCTGGAGCTTCTTATAGATGTACTATATTATTAGAAAATGAGAGTATAGCACCTATTACTGAAATTAAAGCAAGAATTAAATATCCCAATTTATTAGTATTGAAGAGACATTATCCTCCCGCAATAAAAAGAAGTGAGCCTAAAATCGAGAGCGGGATGAAACAAATTAATTTTGAAGTTGACAAATTAAACGAAAATAGTGTACAACAAATTCATTTTTACTTTATCCCTTTAATTATAAATGTTAAAGGAGATATTTTAGCATCTATGAGTTATATTAACAATAAAGGCTTCATTAGAGCACTTAATTTAGAACCAATTGAAATTAAAATAGATCCTATCTCGATTCAACCTAAAATAATTCCCAGTTCTCAGATTGGAGTCTTCTTAAAAATTGAAGGACTTAAAAAAGCTATTAAAAGTCATGGAATTGGACTAGGACTAAAAAAAAAAGCAAATTTGGATTTATATTTCAGTCATGCAGAAAAAATCTTAAAAATGCATAACTTTCAATTAATTACGAAAGATAATGAACAAAAAATTATATGGTTTTTTGGAAATGAATTGGAATCTCAAGAAGATATCCTTGTTATAGTTCAACTTGTTTATAATAAAATAGAATTCTTGGCAGCTTCTAAAAAAGCATCTATTTTAGTTTCTCTTTTAACTAAATTATCGAACGATTTTAAGGGAAGCATCGCAAGTACAGGTTTGGTGTCTATTGATCAAATCCATAGTTTAGAGTGCAAGAATTGTGGAAATGTTCTCAATTCTTTCCCCGAAAAAGGTATGGAGATTGAATGCCAAAATTGCAAAACAAAACAAGTTGTATGGTAATACCGTACAGTTCTAAAAATCTTATTTAAAACAAAATTACTAGGAATAAAAAAAATAATTAGTGTCTTCGCATTTTAACATTAAAATTCAAAATTATCAACTCATAGATAATATAAAAATTCGTAATTCAGCGTTCTGGAATTTGATCGAATTTTTATTTATTTTTTTATACTTAAATACTTAATCTAATTTATAGAATTCTGAGAATTTTATAGTATCTATCATGCTGCAATTCAACAGATTTAGCTTTCCTATAAAAAGTACTAAACTTCCACCAGCTCGATCATTTCCCTAGATCCAATGGTCGACAAAAATTTTTTTCAAATTTTTTCTTCTATCTTTGAAGTTTATACCAAAATCTTTAAATACCAATTTGATGTCTATCTATATAGAAATTTAATTAAAAATTAAAAACTAAAAAAAATTTAAAAATTAAAAAGTGGAGGAATGAAAAATGGCTGGTTCTGAATATATTAGTTGGTCCCCTATCAGAAGATTAATGAAACACAATGGGGCCATTATTGTTGCTCGCGATGCTGTAGATGAGTTAGTTGATTGGATGGGTGCGAGTGCAGAAAAAATCACAAAATCCGCACTTACCTTAACCAAACACGCCAAGCGAAAGAAAGTGACTCGCGACGACATTTTACTCGCCATCAAATACTTCTAAGTAAAAGAGCAAACAATTTATAAAATAATTAATCTTTTTTTTTTTATTCTCTTTTTAAATTTTCTTAAATAAATAGAAATTTACTTATTTTGGTTTGCTTTAAAACCTAAAAAAAATCTATCACATATAGAGGAAGGATAATACTAAATTTTTTTAATTATTTCAATTCGTTCCTTAGAGTACATATACCTAAAAGAAAAGATTTAATTATTTAAAAAAAAACCTTATAAATAACTCAAACTATAAATTAACAAAAAAGAAAATCAAATGAAGACACTTGATTTATGAATGAGTATGAAAAATCCTTATAAATCCGCAAATGTCAAGCTTGATAACAGAAAAAAAATAATCTGGTTAATTTCATTGTTAGGATGTGGTATTTATGCTATAATCGTATATATAGTCTTATTTTTAGTGGAAATACCAACTTGGGTGGAATTAATTACAATATATAGCTACATGATCATTGGACCTTTAACAATCTACTTATTGTGGTTAATACTATTTGTTTGGAAAACAAAAAAATGGCCCTCAAGTGAGAGATTGGTCGGTGGGCGTAAAAAATACTTATTAATGCTTTTCTTAATGGGGATATGTGTAATTAACTTCGCAGCCTACTGGAATACGGGAATCGATTATATCTGGAATATTGCTGCAATAGGGGTTTTGTTTTTTACAAAAGATGAAATTTTAGCATCAGTAATTTATATAGTTGGTGCCATTGCTATTACACCTGCATTTGTTGAAGAATTTTTGAAATCCTTTCCCAGCATCTTGGCATTTTTCATAGTATTGCAGAGAAACAGAAACCCTGAACAAAAGGGTAAGGGCATGCTTGGAAATGAATTAAATGGATTTTTATTTGGTATGATAATAGGAATAACATTTGAGATTTTAGAATTAATATCTTATCTAATTTCTACGATAGTATCTGGTGGAGGTGCTCTTGATATTTATCTTCAGGTTACAATTAGAAGTTGGGCTCCAATTCACATATTAGGGGGTGCAATTGGTGGATTCGCAGCAGGAAGAGCAGAGCGACTTCGATTTGAGCGAGGAGAAGAGAATCTCCCTATGGGAAATCAGTTCATAAAATTTTTAAAACGATTCATCCCTCTCTGGCTCATCCCTGTTTCTATACACTTTCTCTGGAATAGTTCTTCCATCTGGATCATATTTTACGTGTATACCATTAACGCCCAAGCCACTTTATTGTCTGAAATACTTCTAATTATTATATATATAGTATTAGGGTCTCTATCTTATGCTTTACTTCTAATCTTTTTGAGGCGAGCAAATACCATTGCTAAAAAAACTTATCGCTGCCCTGAAACAGGCATTATAGTTGCTAATGAAGATATTGCATATACTACTTTTAGTGATAAATACACTTCTGAATACACTGAATTCTCACAAAGAAGCCCTGCTAAGTTTTGTGCTAACTGTGGAAAGCCAGTTAAGTTTAATGCCCACTTTTGTATATATTGTGGATTTAATTTAAAACAAATTAACTTACCACTAATCCGTCCAAAACTCTATGAAGGATTTGCAATAGCTATCTTTATTATAACTCTAATAGTAGCAATATTATTTCTTTTTTACAGCTTGGGCTTTTTCATTTTAATTTTAATCATATATGGTACAATTATTTTAATTCCCTTAGTTTTTCAAACCAGCATCGAATTAATAACTATAGGATTAATGATATTTGCCGTTATAACTCTTTTAAGATTAAGAAAAGATTATGATGGGAGAAAGAGTATCTGGGGCTGGATGATATTAATTTTTAATTTAATCGGAATGTTTGGAATGTTACTCATCTATGGCATAGTTGGCATGTTATATGGTTCTTTAACGTTAATGCTAGGCTATATTTACATTTATATGATATTAGGTGTCTTATTTTTAGCTGGAGCGGCAATTATTTTCACCTTTCTCTTATTGGTAATAATAAGTGGACACCAAACACTTCAATATCAAAGAAAATTCTAAGAATTTGGTAAATAAAAAGAAAATTAATTATTATAATCTTTTTTATCATTGCTATTGGTGTGATCTTATCAACCTTATTTGTAAAACAGCATTACATTATAGACGAAATAGCTGGGGTCGTATTAGTATATCTAATAAGTAGGGTTGTGTTTAGACGGTCGATTGGATGGAAGTAAATTTTTTCATAAATTTAAAATTTATTAATTGTCGTTTCATATAGAATATTATTGATTAATTAAAATAAATAAGAATATAATTCTAATAATGAATTCTACAACTTCAGAACTGAAAACTGCTAAAGAATGGAATGATTTAGGAAGATTTTATGCTGCTAAGAAAGATTATGATAAAGCACTCGAATGCTACGATAAAGCCCTTAAGCTAGAAAATAACCCAAACATATGGACTAATCGGGCAAACGCATACGCAGCTAAAGAAGACTACATTAAAGCGATTGAATGCTATGAAGAAGCACTAAAACTAGATCCTAATTTCTATCTAGCGATTCAAAATATGGGACACGCTTATACTGCGTTAAAAATATACAAACTCGCTTTTAAATACTATAAAAAAGCAACTGAGTTAGATCCAAATGATGCTTACGCATGGAATTACAGAGGAAACATCTATGCTACTAAAAAAAAATATTCAAAGGCAATAAAGTGTTTCGAAAAAGCCATAAAATTAACTCCTAATAATTTTGAAATATGGAATAATATGGGGAAAGTATACGCAGGTGTTCATAATGGGGAAGATATGGAACCTAAATTTGCTAGTAAAAAAGCTTACCATAAATCAATCGAATGTTTTAAAAAAGCACTTGAGATAAATCCAGATTATACTATTGCATGGAGAAATTTAGGAAATGCTTATTTCCTTAGAAAAGAATACGATGAAGCGATCGGCTGTTATGAAAAGATAGAAGATTACGATAAGTTAATCAGATGTTACGAAGAATTAATCGAATTAAATCCAAATGATCTTAATTTGTGGAGTAAATTAGGACATGTCTTCAGTCGTAAAAACGAACTCGATAAAGCAATAGAAGTTTTTAAATTTATCTTGGATATAGAACCAAGCAATCTCTTAGCAACAAACAATTTAGAAGAAATCTACGATGAAAAACTCTCTATTTCAAAATTTCCAGGAGAATGGTGCAATGTAGGAAATATGTTTTTTACAATAGAAGAATACAATAGAGCTATAAAATATTACGAAAAAGCACTTGAACTCGAACCAAATTATAAAGATGCGTTGAGCAAGATAGGACAATCTTACTTAAAAGAGAAAAAATACGATAAAGCCATAGAGTACTTTCAGAAATGTCTTAAGATTGAACCAACCGATGTTAGAGCATTGAATGGTATAGGGGTAGCATACGCGGCGAAGGAAGAGTTTGATAGAGCAATCGAATATTACGACGAAGTTTTTAAATCAGATTCTATTATTCTTGACTTATGGATTAATCGAGGAGATGCTTTCGTCGCCAAAAAATCGTACGATAAAGCCATTGATTGTTATGAAAAGGCGTTTGAATTGGATCCAGATTATCCAAAAATATGGAATAGTCTTGGAATTGCCTATGCTGGTAAAATGGATTATCACAAGGCTATAAACTATTCCGAAAAAGCAATAAAATTAGACCCTAATATGATTGACGCGTATGTAAACATAGGAAATGTGTACGCCACTAAAAATGATTATTTTAAAGCTATAAAATATTATGATAAAGCTCTTGAATTAGACCCGAAAAATGCAAATGTATGGAATAAAGCAGGAAACGTATATGTTGCAGCATATGACTTATATCACGTAGGAGGTTCTGGTAGTTATAAAAAAGGATATAAAAATGCTATTGAATGCTATGAAAAAGCCATTCAATTTGATCCAAGACTTAAAGAAGCTTGGTACAACTTAGGAAATGTGCATTTTGCTAAAAATGAATACGAACAAGCCATTAAATACTTTGAAAATATTCATGAATACGATAAAATAATTGATTGCTATAAAGAAATCACCAAGTCTAATCCGTACGATGAAGTTTCTTGGACTAATATGGCAAAAACGTATAGCTATAAAAAAGAGTACAATAAGGCAATCGAATGCTATGAAAAAGCACTTGAAATTGATCCAAATAATATAGTAGCAAGAAAGAATTTAGAAGAACTCTTCGAATTGAAAATGGTAAGGTTTAAAACTCCAAGAGAATGGTGTGATTTGGGAATCAAATATCAATCCAAAGAAGAATTAGATAAAGCTCTTGATTGTTATCAAAAAGCTCTCGAACTAGATCGAAATTATAGAGAAGCTTGGATGCGATTAGCAACTGTTTACGACGCTCAAGAATTATACTATAAATCGATTGTATGCTACGAAAGAGTGCTTGAATTTGATCCTTCTGATATTAGGGTATTAAATAGTATTGGCGTTGCTTATGCCGCCATAAAAGATTACGACAAGGCAATAGAGTATTACGATAGAGTTCTCAAATCTGACTCTGTAGTTGTCAATATGTGGACCAACAGGGGAGAGGCATATGCTGCGAAAGGAGCTTACGATAAAGCAATCGAGTGCTATAATGAAGCGATTAAATTTGATGACAATGATTCTGTTGCTTGGAATAGCTTAGGCAACGCATATATGGTTAAAAATGAATCTCATAAAGCTATTCACGCTTATGATAAAGCAATAAAGCTAGACCCAAATTACGTTGATGCCTTGAATAACAGGGGCTATATCTCTTATACTACGAAGAAATACGATAAAGCACTTATTTATTTTGAAAGAGCTATTAATCTAAATCCGAATATTCCTAAAATATGGATAAACATGGGTAAAATTTACCAATATAAGCGTAAATTAAATCAAGCGATTATGTGCTACGAAGAGGCGATAGAACTGAACCCAGAATATAAAGAAGCGTGGAATAATTTAGGTGATGTATATACAACAAAAAAGGAATACGAAAAAGCAATAGAATATTACGAAAATACTCAAAATTATAGTAAATTAATTGAATGCTACGAAGAAATAATAAAATTAAACCCGAATATAGTTGAGGCATGGAATAATTTAGGTGCGGTATTTATAAAAGAAAAACAATACGAAAAAGCCGTAGCGTTTTTTAACGTAGCCTTAAAGCTGAATCCAAAATATATTAAAGCTATTCATAATAAGGGTCAAGCATATTATATTCAAGGGGATTTTTATAAAGCTGCTCGAAATTTTCAAAAAGCTCTTGAAATAGATCCGAATAATGAAGAAATGTGGCAAATGCCCATTTTTGATTGTTATGCAAAATTAATAGAGAAAAATCCAAAAGATGCTGTTGCATGGATTAATATGGGAAATATGTATGGTTATAAAAAAGAATTTGAGAAAGCTATAGGGTGCTATGAAAAAGTCTTTGAATTCGAACCTAATAACGCTTCTGCACGATATAATTTGAGTGTAGCGCTTGGAAAACATAAAATTTATGAGAATTTTGTCTTCGTAAAGCGTGAGAAATAAGCTACACTTATATTTGGTTATTAATCCATAAAATTTTTTTATAAAAAGTACTTTTGCTTAATTTAATAAATTTGTTGTTTTACTTCTCATATAGAATAAAATTTGAACTGAATTTCTTTTTTTTAATTGTAAATCCCATGGAGAACATAAACGTATCAGATATCAAATCTTCGAAGAAATGGAATAAAAAAGGAGTAAAATATGCTGCTGATGAGCAATTTGATAAAGCAATAGAGTGTTATGATAAAGCCGTTAAACTCGATCCAAATAATGTTTACGCGTGGTCAAACATGGGGAATGCATTTTTTGCATTGAAAGCTTTTGATAAAGCAATTAAATGCTATAAAAAAGTAATAGATATAGATTCAAATCATCAAGGAGCGTGGAATAATTTAGGAAGTATATATATTGCAAGGAAAGAATTTAATAAAGCTATACTATGTTATGGCAGTATCCAAGAATACAATAAAATGATCGAATGCTACGATAAAATTATCGAGTTAGATCCAAAAAACGTTGACGCTTGGATTAATAAGGGAAATATTTATATGCATAATGATGAATATAACAAAGCTATCGAATGTTATGGAAAAGGTCTTGAAATAAGTCCTAAAAATTGGTTGGCAAGGAATAATTTGGAAGAAGCTTACGCTAAGAAACTTTCAAATCCAAAATCCAAAAGAGAAATATAATAATTCCAATCAACGTTCTTAGAATTTCAAAAATTCTACACGGTCTCAATTTTTAATATTCAAAGTCTTTTAATTAAAAACAATATGAGTATTGATACTCTAGAGTATTTTAATGGGCCATTCTTAAAAAAGAACAAAGTTTCATATCGACATTATCAGAAAAATATAGTTAATCGATGCAGAAACAAAAATTCTTTAGTAATTTTACCTACTGGTTTAGGTAAGACAATTATTGGGATTTTACAGATTGCTAATTGCTTAAAGAAATATAAATCCTTAGGGAAGGTAATTATATTAGCCCCTACGAGACCATTGGTTTCACAACATAAAGCTTCCTGTGAAAAATTTATTGATATCTATGAAGAAAAAATCACACTTTTAACCGGTAAAACACCCCCAGAAAAAAGAATACTATTATTTAACAAATCGAGAATCATCGTTTCAACACCTCAGGTAATAAAAAATGACCTGATGAGAGGTCGATATGATTTAAGGCATGTTGCTTTAATAATATTTGACGAAGCTCATAGAACAAAGGGAAGTTACGCTTATAATTTCATTTCTAATGAATATATTAACAGTTGTACAGATCCTCTGATTTTAGGCTTAACTGCTTCTCCTGGAAAAGATTATAAAAGTATTCAGCAATTATGTGACAATTTATATGTTGAAAACATTATTTTCAAGACTATCGACGATTACGACGTAAAGGATTATATTTATTATATCGATACGTTTATAGAGAGAGTGGATTTATCAATAAAACTTCTCGAAATTTGTGAGGTCTGGAATAATTTATTTCGCAAATTTTTAAGATTTTTTGTTGAACGAAATTTACTTAATGCGTATAAAAAATATTATTCCAAATTAGATTTTTTGAAAATAAGCCATGATTTAACATGCTCGTTAAAGTACGAGAGTTCTCTCAATTCTCAAATATACGACGACGATTTAGTAGCGCAATTATATTATCAATCTCCCAAAATTATAGATTTTGTAAAAGAGAACAAATTAAATATTCAATCAATATTTTCTTATTGCTCAAGTTGTATTTCCATACTTCACGCTAAAGATCTATTAGAAACCCAGGATATTATGCTTTTTAAATCTTTTTTGAAGAAAATTCAATCAAAAGCAGACAGAGATATATTATCTGCTAAAAGGATTGTTAAATCTAAACATTATAATTATATAAAATCATGTATTGAAAAAGAAGATCAATCAAATTTATCTCATCCTAAAATAAGCAAATTATTCTCAATTATTAGAGAAGAAATAGTAGAATTTCAAAACAGAAAGATCATAGTTTTTACGCAATATAGAGAAATGGCAGAATTATTAAAAAATAAATTAAATCAAAAATTTTCTGATGATTTAATTGTTGAAAAATTTATTGGTCAGACAACAAAAATAGACGATTGTGGCTTCCCTCAACACAAACAAATCGAAATCTTACAGGAATTTAGAGAAAATAAAATAAATATTTTAATCGCAACGAGCGTGGCTGAAGAAGGATTGGATATTCCGAATGTTGACGCAATTATCTTCTATGAACCTGTTCCTTCAGAAATTCGATTAATTCAAAGGCGCGGAAGGACTGGCAGATTTGCACCAGGACGGTGTTATATTCTTTTAACCGAAAGTACAGTTGACGTTCCTTTTCATATAGTTGCTAAGAAAAAAGAAAATGCTATGAATTCGATATTAATGGAGCCAGAACAATTGGAATTAAATAAAAGCTTAAAACGAAAGAAAATTAAGTTTTCTACTTTTAAAAATAATTTTTCAAAGCTGGACAATTTTAAAAATTTTAAAGAACGCAGAGAGAAAGAGATAGAAATCTTAGCAAATAGGTCAATTGAAGAAATTATTACGGAGATTGATAACTTTGCCAAAAGTTCAGAATATAAGAAACTTAAAAATTATGGAGTATCCTTCATTACTGATCTGATTAGAATAGACGAGTCCAAATTAAGAAAAAATGTTTTAAAGATAAAAGGGAAAAAAAATATCACCTCAAAAGAAAGGAAACCTAATTTAAATAAGAAAATAAAGACTTTAATTAATCTTGCTAAATTAAATGAAAATGGGAAAACTAAACTCTCAAAATTTCAAGATCTCGCTCGGGAGGAGGATTTATTTGATAGAAAATTCTATTTTTATTTTAATCAAGCATGTGATTTAGGGTATTTAAAAAAACAAGCTGATTACGTTCAATATATTAAAGATTACAATTGACACATCAAACCTTAACTTTTTTTTCTTTTTCTCTCTTAAAGAGAAAATATATAATTAGAAATAAGAGAAAAACTCCAGGAATAGCAAATGCAGCTGGATTGCCACCGGTAAATATAAAGATATAATATGTTATAGCCAATATACTAGCAAAGAAGCCAATTATTGGGCCATATAAGCTTGTAAAGCTTTTAAATCGTTTCCAAAATAAATACGCTTTGAAATTAATCTTTTTAAAGACCTCCAATTCGTCTGCATCCAGATTCTCTATAAATTCTGGATTTTCGTAATAAATACTCAGGCGCGGATCGAATTTACCATTTAAATCGCCATTGCTTATTAGGTAAATCAAATGATCTTGAAGATTTTGCTTTTTTATTTTGAGCTCATGATAAAGAAAACTCATCGTGAGAAACTCATTAGCAACAGCTTTAATTGCCATCTGAACAAATGCTTTAATTATTAGTTGTTCTAAGCTTTTTACTTTTTCAATTAAAGCTTCATAAAACTCATTGATAAACTTGTTAAAGTCGTCTAAAATATATTTGTTTTTTGTTTCAAAATCTTTAGAGTATTTTTCAAATTCTTTAGTGAAATTCCTAATGTTTTTTTTAATTATTTTAATTTGAGCATTAATATTACTCACTCTTTTTTGAATCTTATAGTAAGCCCTCTTAAATTCCCGTGCTTCTACGTCCTCTTCAACTCTTACTTGAAGTGTACCTAGCATTTGACTTATACGTATTTTTCGTTCGTTAATGAATTTGATTAATCTTCCACGGAAAGCCTCATCTTTCAAAATTATAATCTCAGCATTAATCTTTTCTCCTTTTTCTTCAAATTCTTTTAAAAATGTATTTTTATTTTTAACAAAAAACTCGACAAGTTCAGGCTTCATTTTATTTGAATCATTAATATTGCTTAAAGATGATCTTAAATCTTCTTCAATTTTTTGTTGAATTTGTTCAAAATTTTTGACTAATTTTCTCCATTTATTTCTAAAACTTTCCTTAACTTTAAGATACGATTCTTCATGTGCCTTTTCAATAACTTCGAAAATTTTTGAATTTTTTTCGTTTAAATCTGCTTTTAAATCATTAAATTCCTGAATTATGAAATTTTGTTTATTAACAAAAAGTTCAAGGTTGTTTTTTATTGAATTAATAGCTAGTTTATTGTTTTCTATAATAGATTCAAAATAATTTTTAGTCTTAATAAATTCAATTCTAGTTTGATCGATTTGGAGTTCTTTGATTTTATTAATAAATTGAACTCTTACAATTTCTTCAAGACTCAACTTACTAATTCGATTTTGAAGTTCTAACATATTTATGCTTAAAGTTCTGTTTCTTATACTAGAATCATATAGAGCTAAAATTTTCCCTATTCTCTCTCTTACTAACTTTAATAACTTGTTATCGATGAAATTCTTTAATTCTTTGTTTTTATAATACGCGGGAGTATACAATAAGACACATTTTTCGGTATCGTAAAGCTTAGCATTTAATTTAGAGATTTCAATTATTTCCTTTATTTTCTTCATTAATACTTTGCATTTTAGCCCCAACTCTTCTTTTAATTCGATAACTTTAATAGTATTTGTTTTTCTTTCGTTTGCAATAGAATTAATTTTTTCTGTAATGATGTTATTGATGAGTTCTTCTTTTAAAATATCAATTGCGTTATAAAAATATTCTTTAAAATTATCCCATTGAATAATGGTTACATTGGATTTTTCGTTAAAATTTTCAACAAGGTCTTTACAGTTTTTTAACTTCTTTGAATATAATCGATCTATCTCATCAAAATTATTTTGAATGTTATCAAGTCCATTAATTACATCATTAATATTTTTATCACTTAATGGATCTAAACTTTTTTTATAATTACTCAATATACTTTTGAAGTTAGATATCTCTTGGGAAACAAAATTGTCAAAGTCTTCAATTTTTGCCCTATTTCTTTCTTCTTCGACTTTAGTTTTTAAAGATTTGATCTGTTGTGCGATTTCTTTGAGTAAATACTCCTCCAAATTATCTAATTTTTCCTGCAATTGTTTATATAGCAGATATAATTTTTGTTTGGTTTTTATCGCCTTATTAACACTCTGTTGAAGATCTTTAATTTCTTTTGTTTTAATTTTTAACAAAGAATCTGATTCTACTTTAATAACATCAAAGGCTTCCTTAAATTGACTTTCTTTTGTTTTAATCTTAGCTTTTTCTTTTATAGGTTTAATTTCTTGAATAATAGCATTTTTCAAATAATCTATTTTATTTAAATTTTCTCTAAAGAAGGTAAAACCATCAGAATAGAAGTTAAATTCCTCCTCTAATTCTTTCATTAGTCCTATCCAATTATTAACTACGTCTTTACGTTTTTGAATAATATTCTCTTCTTTTGTGATTATTTTTTGGGAAATTTCATAAAATTTTTTATCAAATTCGCTAACAATTTCTCTAATTTTTTCGAAATTTTGAAGTACAATTGAAAATTCATCATCTGAATACTTTTCACTAACTTCTCTTAAACTCTTCTTAAACTCATCAAATTTCTTATTTATTGATTCTTTGAAGGTGAAGATTTTCTCGTCTAAATTTTCTAATGTATTATTTAAATTTCTTATCTCCTCTTTTTCTGCTATTTTTTCATTAAGATAAGATTTAGTTTCATTCAAATCTTTACTTAAAATGGAATATAATTTGTTCCAGCGGGTAATTTCTGATTCAAAAATAGCCTGAATATTAACAAAATATAATTCCTCATTAAAAGAATTTTCAATGTTTTCGTTAAGAAAATCTGCTTCCATCAAAGCATCTCTTAAAACATACATTAATCTTTGTTTAGCAAGATCAATCTCACCCAAAATTAAATAAGATTCAATTTCCTCTTTAATTTGCGATGTTGTATTTCCTAGCTTTAAAGTCATATTGAATATATCGTTTTTAATTTCTTTTAGTCTCTCTTTTTCGTAAAATAATCGATCTGTATTAATTTCGGTATCGGACACAATAATTTTGTCTAATAGGAAATCTAATTCAAACCTTCTTTTAATAATCTTACCTTTTAAAAAGTTTCTTTGTATCATATCATTTATTAATGGAAAGATGTCTTCTTTCAGTTTAAAAGATTCAGGATAATATTTTGATTTAAGTTTTTTAAGATATTTTTTTTTGAAAGAGACTATGCTATTTTCTTTGATTTTGTCATAAAAATCTAAAACAAAAGCTTTTTTTTCCTGATTAAAATCACGAATATAATTATTCAATTCTACTTTATTATCCAAAATACGCAGATTAATAATATAATGTTTATTAATGTAGGAAATTACTTCTTCAATTCCATGTATCAATCCAAATGATGTTTTAATTTGGTTTAAATCAACATATTTTTCTTGCTCTAATTGTTTGAACAAGAGTCTTTCGATGTTGTTGATGAATTTTTTCCATATAAATGATAATAATATTATTAATTTTGAGAGTTCCATCATTCTAATGGGGCTCCGATTGGAAGTTTCGCTTAAGATCTCATTTAGCTTGAAATTTATGAAAGAATAGATACCCATAGGATTATAATCTAATAACCATTGATAAATATCAAGAACATAAACAAGCCAAAAAGTGGTATTAATTCTTCCATTTATTTTTTTAAAACTAAAACCGCCGTTTTCTTTTTGAAATTGATGAAGATATTGAAGGGTTTTATCTTTAACATTAAAATCAAGATCTAAAAGTTTAAGACATAGTAATTTGAAAACTATTGATGGATCCCGTTTTCTATCACTTAAATGGGAACGAAACAAGTCTTTACTTAATCTTGTATCTATTCCTAAAAACCTTAAAACTTCTAATGCGAAATACAAGGTTCTTGCTGATGGCGTCTTTTTACAAATTTCGCAATCTTTATCTAGACAATGTAGGTATATATCCCCTTTATTGTGCAGAGTGATAAAGTTTTTAAATCCTCTTATTACTTGCTTTTGACCATGCGAAGCAAAAAATTCTTTTAAAACTCCTAATAATTTCAAACTAGCTAAAGCGAAATAAGTGGACCAGATATCAGGCTCTTTTTGAGTTGAATAGGGAGAAAATTTAAAACATAATATGTCCCCTTTAGGAAATTCACATTTCCTAATGAAATCGTATAATTTTTTTTTATTATCTTTCTTCTCTTGTTTTAAATATTTTCTTAATAAGAGAAACCAGTAAATATTTTCGAGGTTAAGAGATTTGTCTTTTAGTAAATTTTTGTTAAAAAATTGATAAAATTCTACAACATCATCATATTTTCTAATATAAAAAGATCCAATCTCTCTCTTTCTTAATAAAATAAAAGATCTAAACGGTTCCTTTTTGAAAATTGTAATGTAAGGATAACCAGATTTTCCATCTATCAAATCTTCCTTAATAATCAAATTTTCTTTAATCAAGTACAGTTAATAACTCCGAAAAAAATTTTTTTTGATATTAAAGGTGACAAATTCATTTATTTTTATGTTTTATTTATGATGTCTAAAAAATCGATCAAGATAATAATTAATCTTTCGGAGACCAATTTCTAATATATAACTATCACGAAAGCAATTGTTTTGATATTAATAAAAACCTACTTATTTCTTTTTTTGCAATAATAATATTATTTAACTTTATAATACTTTTTATAAGCAATAAACGTTTCAGATTTTATAACTGGTTTGTTGTCGTTTAATGGTATCTAAAAGGATAAGAGATTTAGAGTATGCGATACGCGATGTGGCAGTTGTGGCTAATCACGTAAAGAAGAGCGGGAAAAAGGTATACAATTTAAATATAGGGGATCCTGTAAAATACGATTTCGTAACTCCGGAATATATTTCACAGGCATTGGCCGAAGCAACATTTAAAGGTCAAAATTTTTATGTTGATTCCTTAGGTGTATATGAACTTCGCGAAGAAATTAGTAATTATGAAAGACGTAAAAACTATGTAGAAACTACTGCTGATGATATTTTAATTACTTCTGGTGTTACTGAGGGAATTTTTTTCGTTTTAGCGGGAATAATAGAGAAAAATAGCGAAATCTTAATTCCTGGACCATCTTATCCTGTATATATTAATTACGCTAAATTTTTTGAGGGGATACCTATTGAATACGAACTTGACGAAAGCAACGATTGGGACCCTAATATAGACGATTTAAGAAAAAAAATAACAGATAAAACTCAAGGGATATTAATAGCATCTCCAAATAATCCAACTGGAGTAGTTTATAACCATAAAAAAGTAAAAGAAATAATAGATATTGCTGGAGAATATAATTTACCAATTATTTCGGATGAAATATACGATCAAATTATTTATGAGAAAGAATACACTTGTCCAGCCTCCCTTACTAAAGATGTTCCTATAATAGGAATGAACGGTTTTTCAAAAGCTCATCTTGCTACAGGATGGAGAATTGGTTATCTTTATTATCATGACCCAGAGAACAAGTTAGAAGAATTAAAAGAAGGCATAGCAAAGATGGCAAGAGCTAGGTTATGTGCAAACTCAATAGCGCAATATGCTGCAATAGAAGCATTGAGAAATCCTGGCACCCACACTGATAATATGGTCAAGAAATTAAAAGAAAGACGCGATTATTCCTATAAAAAATTGCGACAAATTGAAGGAATATCGTGTAATAATGCGGATGGAGCTTTTTATTTATTTCCAAAAATAGATTTTAATGAATTTCCAAAATGGAAGAATGATAAGGATTTTGTAATAGATCTAGTTAAAAAAACAGGTGTTTGTGTTGTGTATGGTTCTGGCTTCGGCAATTATGGTAAAGGACATATAAGGCTTACATTTCTACCGGATTTGGAAACTTTAGAAACGGTTTACAATCTCATTGAAGAGTTCTTAAAATAGGTTTCTGAAACTAAAAAAAAATGAGTCTAAAAAAATAAAAAAAAGTTAAATTATTTAAATTAAAGCTTCTTCAGTACTTAAAACATCTTCTTCTGTAGGTTTTTCAATAATATCTAATAAATTATATTCATCAATCATCTGTAAAACTCCCATAACTTTCATGCCATGATTGTAGAGTTCATTAGCATCGAATAAATTCCTCCAGCAAAATGGGCATTCAGTTAATAAGAAGTCTGCGCTAACAGCGTTAGCCTCATCACATCTTAAACTTGCAGTCCTAAGAGAGAAATCCGGATATCCTGCTCTTACTCCCCCACCAGCACCACAGCACATTGAATCAAGCTTGATGCGATACATTTCATTAAACTTAAGTCCGACGTCTTCTTCAAGTTTTCTCAGAACAATGCGAGGTTTTTCATACCATTTTTCAATTGCTTGTCCAATTTTTCTACTATCAAACATCAAATTTTTAGACTGTTCAATCACTCTTTGCTCGTAATCTACTGCAAAATGCCTACCTGTATGACATGGATCATGATAAGTAATTACTTTACCCTTTAGTTCTTTATTTGGTTTGAATTTTATTTTTCCTTTCTCAATTAGTTCTGTAATAAGTTCAAAAGCATGCTTGGTTTTAAACGGAAGTTTTTCTCCCTCAGCCATCCATTTTGGATAATCAATGGTAAAGGTTCTATAACAACCAGCACATGAGAAATAGAGAATTTTTAGATTTTTAAAGGCTTCAAGATTTTTTCTCATCAATTCCTGTGCTGTGTCTACTGCGCCTATTCTAAAGAAAGGACTTCCACAACATACCTCATCTGTAAGTAATGTGAAATTAATCCCTAATTGTTCGAATAATTTAGCAGTCGAAGTAGCTACTTCTATTTGACGATAACTTGCTGTGCAACCTACATAATATGCAACGTTTGCATCCTTGTTGTTAATAAATTTCTCTAAACCAGCATCTTTTGCCCATTTCATCCGCTCGTCAGCAACACCACCATAAGGATTGTTCTTCTCTTTTACTATCTTATCCACTAATTGATGTTTATCAATCATGGGGACTCCAGCTTCTTTACACGCAGCCCGTAATGATTCAATAATATCTACTGTACTTATTTTATTCTCACATTGAGCTTGACATAGCCCACAAGTGATACACGGCATGAAAACATCTCTTACTTCTTCGGAAAATTCCAAATCTCCAGTTAAAATTGATCTGGCAATCCACATTTTTCCTGCATTCCAGAACGCTTCCCATCCATATTCTATACCAGCCGGGCAAGAATCGACCATTCCTTCGTAAAGAACTTTCTTTTGTTTTCCACTCCATTCACCAATACCATCTCGGCTTGGTTCGTTGCTATATGCAAATTTGCAGGCTTTACAATGAATGCATTTATATATTTCTTTTTTTAATTCTTGCAGCCTTTCCATTCCAGTTTTAGCCATTCTTTTTCAACCTCCTTTATCCTAGGGCAATGCTAAACGCCCTGGATGCATTATCATACTAGGATCAAACATCTCTTTTATTTTCCTTAAGTATTTCCAGTAAATCCCTGCTTGACTATAAGTCAATGGAGCATGAATGTATGGATCTGGTCTATAATTAAACCAGCCTTTTTTCAAAGAATATTCAGTTGTTACTCTATTGAGGTCTTGAACCTTCTCGAAATCTTCATCTTTAGTGGAATCGAAGCATACAATAGGCATGCAAATTGCTTGTCTACAACGTTCAATACTAGCAATCCACATGACTGGCGGTATTCCTCTCTTTTCCATTTCAGCATTATACATTTCAGCAAAATCTGCGCATTCATTCCATGGCGTATACCATGTAATGAATAAGAATCCCGCTTCATAAAACGCATATGGAACAGCTATTTTATTCGGTTTTTTTAAACGGCTTGCTATTTGTTTAGGATGAAGTTCCCAAGGTTTTATTGCCGCTCCGTCTTTAGCACGATTCTTTTTGAAATCATTAGCTCTTTTATTGATCACATCAATTACATGATCCAATTCACTTTGTTCTTGTGCCCAGATTTCCCAGTTCATCCACCATCTTGGTATTCCAATTTCCTCATAGAATTCGTAATCATGAGGTATCTTATCTTTTGGCCAGCGTGTCATAACTATTGGATAGTTTCCTCCTTGAACCATAACTGTATGATGAGCAATTCCGAATTCTAAATGACCTAATTCAAGGGTTAGATTCTGCATATCGTAAGGATTAGACATACCCCATGTAACTATGGTTTTAAATTCAGGATGAGGATAAATCTTAACCGCTACTTTCGTAACTACTCCTAAAGCTCCTTGACTACCCATAATTAACGAAAAGAGATCGGGTCCAAGGCCCCATTTATAGAAGGGTTTAGCAAAAGGAAGCGCCCAAGAGCCGGTTCGTACGATATCTCCGTTTGGAAAGACTACTTCTGCGCACATGAAATTATCTCCTTGAGGTCCGACGCTTGAAGTATAGAGAGAAAAACCTCTATCTATAGCATCACCCATAACAGTAGACGCTGGTGGAGCACCATCTGGTATAGGGGGTGCCCAATCTGGATGGTTTTTATGCATATACGCCCAGAGTTCTCCTATAGTTACCCCTGGCTCAACGATGGCATATCGGTTAGCCTCGTCGATTTCAATTATTCTTTTCATTCTACTTAAATCGATAAGGATTCCTCCAGGCTTGATCGTTGGACATGAAAAACCACCAGACAATCCTCCAGAAACTGGAGAGACTGCAATTTTTTCTGCTGTACAATATATAAGGATTTTACGGATTTCTTCGATATATTTTGGTCGTACGACGATATCAGGAATCTGACTTTCTAAGCCCATGACGGATTTGGCAAGGTAGGAGGCTGTTATAGCTTTGTTGTTTGTGGCGTATTGCTTACCTACAATGCCAATTATGGCTTCTAAATCTTTATCATCTGGTAATTTATATGACATTTTATTCAAACTTGTTTTTTTTATTATTTTAATAAATTAATAAATTATTTTGGAAAATTAATTAATGAATTTTAAATTTTCTTTAAATGTTTTCCATAGTTTGAGTGAATTTTTCTTATAAAATTACTGTCCAAATCTTAAAAATAATTTATATATATAGTTTAATGTGAGATAATCTAAGTTATTAGTAGATCCTATAACTAAGTGTTTATTCTTTAAATATCAGAAATTAGTCAAAAAGAGTTTGAAAAAGAAAATAGCATATTCTAAGAAGAAACTAATAATTTTATATTTTCATTCATTAATCCATTCATGTCTTATCTTGAAAGAACTCTCTCTTGGTTTTTAAAAAATCAAATCTTTGGAGGGATTCAAAAATTGAAGCGGAAGGAGTATTTACCTTTCGCACTCATAACTCTCTATATTATGACACTTAATACAATCTTGGCCATACTTTATAATTTGAATATTTTAATATCCCTAAGAATCATTCGGTTCTTGTTTTTATTAGAGCTATTTGTTTCATTTGGTATAATAATTTCTGGTATCTTGATTGGAAGGATTAAAAGTCTTTTCTTATACTATATAGTTGCATTCATTATTCTTGGTCTCTTTATTTTTGCCCTTTTTTATTTTGAATGGGAATATAGCCACGTGTTTTTTAGATATTCTAAATTGTTTTACCTTTTAATATGGATTCTTGTTTCTTCATTGTCTTTGTTTTTTTTAACACTTTATTTCTTTACATCATTTCCTAAGAAAGTAATTACACTTGGCATGCCAAATGAACATATTTTTTTTGGTTATCTCATAAAAATTATAATCTTTGTATCCATTCCACTTTACATCTTATTAATAATGTTTAGCTTTTCTATAGGAGGCTTAATTCTTGGTATTTTTGGAATCATCACCATGCTAATTTTATTAATATTGATAAAGAAAGCACCTAAGAAAGTCGAATCCGTTCCTGGAATTGTTAATTTTGCTACTGCTATTGGATTTTTTTATATATTTATGTTTTTTCATCTAGTGATGAGTTTTTCTACTATAAGCACATCCTTTCCCTCCTTAATTGTAGATATGGTTTTTTTATTAATTATTGTTCTTTTTTTAGTTCAGAGCTTTACAAGACGGATTTCTGAGACTCCAACACGATTAAAACCACATGAAGTACCTATTCGCTTCCAATCGAGACTATTTTTTACAGATCGACTCAGGAATATATTTGGGGAACGAGGACTTGTTTTAATTATCATGGGAATTGCACTTGGTTATCATATGGCAATTTTAGATTCATTTTTTAAAATAGATATCCCTATACTCCCAGCATTCTTTATACCAAACTTGGAATTGATTACTATTTACCATCGGATTTTTTTAATGTGTTCTCTGTTAACAATCTTGATTGCTATTATTGTCTTTAAATCATCAAACCGATTTAAAGAATTTATGGTTGACAAATATACACTAAAACAAGTGTTTAAATATATAGGGGCGTTTTTTACAAGACCCGAGGGTGAACCATCTCCATTTGAGTTAGGAATGCTTGTTATGGGTAAAAAAATTGGAGATAAGATTAAGAGCTGGGGAGATAAATGGCAAGAATCGATTAAAAAAATAATTGAAGGTAAAGATAATTCTGAAAATGGATTGCCAGAAAAATGATATTAATCTCTATATCAACATCTTCCTTGTTTTAAATTTGTAAAGCCTCTTGAGAGCATTTATCTTATCTTTTTTGTTTAAACGGGCTTGATTTATTGCATTTTCTAAGATTTGTGCACATCGTTCCATTCTTTTTATATTTGTAAAATAAGGAATTCCATCTTTTCCCCCAACTGCATAAGCATATCTTGCAGGATCTTTCCAACTTGGGGCTTCACCCCACATAAACTCAGAGATTAATGCTAATGCTCTTATTAACCCTGGTCCTAAACCTCGGATTTTTAATAACTCAGTATAATCAGTAATAGCTAATTCTTTTGCCATTTCTACACTCTCCCATTTCAAAGTAAATGGTATTGGCATGTTGAGATGAGGCAAGTTATTGAGCGAAATTGGCTGATTTGGATTAAAGAAGTCATCCAACGTCGTTTGATTCCGATCCTTTAACTTACTCAAGTATCTTTTAATTCTTTTTGATCCCTCTGTTATTAAATCCAAAGAAACTTTCCTACATTCGTGGCTATCCCTCGATGCCATATTTAAAGCTTTGTTTTTAAGGATTTCTGAGCTAATATCAGTATGAGGATCATTTAAGAAGCTATTTAATTCTTGAGAAAGCCAATGATATCGCCTTGCTTTTTGTATATTATCGTCAATACCCTGTTGTATTATCGCCCAATTGTATTCTGAAACAACCATCAAATGATGGTATAGGGAGAATCCATCTTGAATTGCAGCATTATCTATTTTTGCTACTAATCTACTTGTTTCACTTAACTCTTCTACATCATCTTCAGAATAATCTAATGATTTTGCGTTTTTAAGTAAATGATCTTTTACTTTTAATGATGTTTTACCTTTTCCTCCAGCAACAATCAATTTATGATCTTCTGGATTTAAAACTTCTCTTAATACACCTCCTAAAACAGTTGTCGTACCACTTGAATGCCAATCATATCCTAATATACAAGATAATCCCTGAAACCAATATGTATCAGATAACTTTTTTAAAATGCCGTTAGGTCCCTCCTCATCAAATAAAATTTTAAAAATTGGTTTTGCTAATATAACCATTCGTTTAAATAACCACGCTGGTGCTTTACCACCATGCAAAGGAAGTGTAGCAATACCGACTTTACTCATTTAGTTTTCTCAAATTTACTTAAAATTAATTAATAATTTACTATTGTCTTTCAAATTTTTTAAGAAAAAAGATGGTATAGAATTTTTAATTTATATTTTATAAAAAATATTAAATCTAAAATAAGTTAAAAATAACTGGTAATTTTGGTATTACAGCATCTTTGGTACATACTCTTAATTAGATTAATCTTTTTTTACCCTCATGTGATCTTCGTATTCCTTTTGTTTCTGTATTTTTTGAGCTTCAACCTCTCGTAGTTTTTTATCTTGGTCTAATTTGTCTTTATAAAATTTGAGTTGTTTATTTATAATATCTACTTGTCCTTCCCAGCCTCTTTCCTTTAATATGTCTTTTAAATCTAGATACTTTCTTATTATATCGTGATAAGGACACGGTACTTCTATACCTCTTTTACGAAATTCAATCTCGTAATCTCTGTGCATTCTATCCGCTTCATTCATAACGTTGTTGATTTGATTCTGAAAATCCTCCTCTTCTTTCCTCTTCTTTTCATACTCAGACATATCTTTTTCTTTCTTTGTAAATTTCAATGAGTCTAAATATTCTTGATGCTTTCTTATTTTCTCTTCCTCAACGTCTCTCAATTTTTCGTCTTGTTCTAACATGTCTTTATAAAATTTTAGTTGTTTATTTATGATATCTACTTGTCCTTCCCAGCCTCTTTCCTTTAACATTTCTTTTAAATCTAGATATTTTCTTATTATATCGTGATAAGGGCACGGTACTTCTATACCTCTATCTCGAAATTCAATCTCGTAATCTCTGTGCATTCTATCCGCTTCATTCATAATGTCGTTGATTTGATTTTGAAAATCCTCCTCTTCTTTCCTCTTCCTTTCGTACTCTGACATATCTTTTTCTTTCTTTGTAAATTTCAAGGAGTCTAAATATTCTTTGTGTTTTCTTATTTTCTCTACTTCAACTTCTCTTAAATACTTATCTTGTTCTAATTTGTTCTTAAGATGTGTTATTTGGTTGGATGCAATTCTAGCTTGTTCACTCCAACCTCTATCAAGGAGCATCTGATGTAAATTCCTATAAATTCCTAGTGCTTGTTCATAGGGAGGCTCAATTTCGAAATTTCCCTTTTTTATCTCAACCTCGTATTCTCTCACCATTTTATCAGCTTCTTCACCCATATCAGTAATGCGCTGCTTGAATTGTTTTTCATCCTCTAATGCTGCAAGTTTTTCTGCTCTTTCTCGTTCTTCTTTTTCTCTTAATTTGCGAGCTTCTTCTTCTAATTTAGCTTCCTGTTCTGCTTTCAATCTCCGCTCTCGCTCTTCTCGAGCTTTTTTTTCCTCTAATCCTTTAAAGTATTGTTCTTTTTCTATTCTCACTCGACTTATCGTTTTTTGAGTTGTTTGAATTTCATGGGTCCAATTAATCTCTTTAAATAATTCCAAGGAATCATTATATATTTCTAAAGCTTTATCGAATTCATGAGCATTAACTAATTCTGAAGCTTTTTCCATTAATTCGTAAGCTTGGTTTGAAACTTTCTCCTCCTTTTCCTTCTTTTCTTTATATAGGGCAATTCTTTGTTCTTCCATTTCCTTTTGTTTTCTTACCTGTTCCTCTAATGCAGCGGCTTGTTCAGCATCTAATTTACGTTGTTTCTCTTCCCTAGCTTTTTGTTTTTCTAAACCCTGAAAATAATGTATTTTTTCTATTTCTAATTGATTAATTGTCTTTTGAATCGTTTGAATTTGGTCTGTCCAATTTATTTCTCTTAAGAGTTCCACTGCCTCATTATATAAATTTAATGCTTCCTCATAATCCTTAGTTTTTGCTAATTCTGTAGCTCTTCCCATTAATTCTAAAGCTTGATTTGAAATTTCCTTCTCTCTTCTTTTCCTTTCTTCATATTGTTTAAGTCTTTGTTCTTTTTCACTATCTTCTACTTTTTTACTATTTTCATTCATAATTCTCATCCTTTTCTAATTTAGAATAATAAAGATACAATTATAATATTATGCTCATAAATCTATGTTTATCTATTAAAATACTTCTTTTTCTTAAAATTAACAGCAATGAAAAAATCTGTTTTTAAATATTTTCTCATCATTAAATCTAGATTTATATACCATAACTAAAAAAAATAATAACTCCAAATTGATTAAAAATTGATAGGTTTTTCCCCCTCATAAATTCAAATCATAATCTTTTTTTTTATTTTCATATTTGATTCTTTATTGCATAAATTTCTTTACTTATTGTCAATATATATAAGTACAACTAAAATAAAATAAAAATTACCACCTCCAAAATGCCAGATATAATAATATTATCGGGATATAGAAGTGATTGGTTAGAAATTAAAAGAATTCAACAAGCCTCAGAGGATTTAGGATATTCACATCAAATATTTTCTGTGGAAGATGTTGGTTGGCCTTTGCTGAAGCCTATAAAGGATTATAGAAAAGACTCCGTCATTATTAACCGATTAGGTTTAATGTCTCAGGTAAATTATATTCAACCAATGTTATCATTCAATGAATATGAATTATTTAATAATCCCAGCGTCACAACTATTTGTGATAATAAAACATTGACGACTGCATGCTTTGAAGCAGCTAAGATTCAGTCAACACCGACAGTCTGGATTCCAATTACAAATTTCCCAAGATTAAGAGTTAAAACGATTAGAAAATCTATTATAAATAATATTGAAAGCCAGTTTGATTACCCCGTAGTAATTAAACCAACTGGGGGTGGTCGTGGCTGGAGGGTCACATTTATTAAAAACCAGGAAGAATTAGATAAATATTTATATGATGACCAACGAATCCTTGCAAATCCATGGGGCTTATACGTTCAACAATACAAGTCTCATATTGCAGATATCAGAGTAGTGGTTGGTAAAAAGAAGGGCTCACCTTTAGAAATATTTGCGGCATTATTTAGAATCCCCCTGAAGGAACATATAGTCGCCAACACTTCTCAAGGCAACCCTTCAGTTAAATTTGAGATCTCTGATAGAGTTAAATCATTGTCATATAAAATGTGCCAGTCTGTATTAGATGGTGCCAATAAATTGGATGGGATTAAAGATCGAGGCATACTATTAGGGATTGATATAATAGTTAATTCCGATGATATAGACCTAAGAAACACTGTAAGAGATCTTGGAATTCAACTAAAAAACTCAGAAGAATTTAAATTAACTCACATGAAAAAACAATTTAAAGTGGATTTTGAGGCTAAAGATAAAAAGTTTCATTCAGATATGGATAAATATATGAATCTAGATGTCTATCATGAATTAAGAAAGTTGCTTATTGACGGAGC
>JBHLQY010000026.1:0-27954 GCA_048883105.1 Candidatus Thorarchaeota archaeon
TATTATCAAAGAGTATTAAAATATCCTAAACCGGTCAGAAAGATTCGTAAATATCGAAGATCATTAAAGAAGACAAAAATGCCTAAAGTAGAGATAATTGGTCGTGAAAAGGCATTTAGTTCAATATATAGCGAATATTCAGCTATTTCTTTATTAAAGGGTAAACCCATCGGAAAAAAACCTATAACAGATAAAATAGCTAAAAAAAAATAGAAGAACCTTCTTAACACTATAGAATTTCTTAAATAAATTTTTTTTTATTACTATTAAATAGGATTAAAACAAAATTTGTATAAATACTAAAATTGTTATTTTATAATCTTTTTTATTTATTCGAGTTAAATTGATCCAAGAATTAATGATAATTAATAAAGCGGGTATAGCACTCTTTTATTATAATTTTTTAGAGAAATCAAAAAAAGAAAATAATTATCAATTAATAGCAGGTTTCTTAGATCAAATAGCACACTATACGAAATTTGGCTTAAAGGATGATTTAGGAATAATCATGATGTCGAAATATTTTTATTCTTATTACACCCATAAAAAGTCAAATCTTCTTTCAATTTTTAAATGCGATAAAGGTAGCTACGATGATGCTAAAATAATAAAAAAGTCTTTAGATATACTGGCGAAACAATTAATGGATGCCTTTTTCGTTAAATTTAAAGAAGATCTTGAAGATTTTGACGGGAATATTTCTCGATTCAATTCCTTTAACAAAACAATTGAGGATATTTTCAGTTCAAATCGAGATTAAAAATTAAAAGCATTTTAAACTTTTTTGAATTATAAAGAAATAGATAAAAGCAAAATAAACATTTAGCAAATTATTAAGTGATTATATTGGAAATTATAAATTTAAAAGTATTTAGATTAAATTATTCTGGAAATTTTGAGGAGATTTTAGTAGAAACTTCTCAAGATTTACTTAATTTATTTACTTTATTTGATATTTTAGCAATTTATATTCCAATCCAGAAGAGAATGTATGTTTGGGTCGGTAAAAACGTAACTCAAACTTTAAGAAATTTCATTCCAGAGATCCGTACAAGATTTTCTGAAAAACTTCCTGTTCATTTAAGAATTCTGCGCAACATTACTATAGATTCTGGTTCTGAGCCATCAGATTTCTTTCAATTTCTTGATCTTGACTGGGAAAAGTTAAATAATCACATTAAAGAACAAGAATTGAAATTAGCCCCACTCCTAAAAGAAATAAAATCGTTGAAAAAGGAATTAACCTCGCTTGTTGAGAGGGAACTATACGAAGATTGTATAAAAATTTCCGAAAAGATCATTGAATTGGCAAGGAAAACGATTGATAGCGCGTTAGAAAGAGAGCAAGAAGATTTTATTAAAGAGGTAAAGGAAAAATATAAAATTAAAGCGAGTGCTGAAAACGTGGAAGAAGGCACAATCGAAATTAAAAAAGAATTTGACGAGCTAATAAAAACCAATAATCCGAAAGATATTCTTAAAGCACATAATATCATAGAAGATTTCAAAAAGAAATATGAAAAAGTAATAGATTTAACATCCATCCCATCAACAAACGAATTATTAGCAAGGGAGGAAAATCTTTGGTATAAATTCGGGAGGGAACAACAAAAATTTAGTAGAGAACTTGATCAATTAGAGATTAAGCTCAAAACAGCGATGAAAAGATTTGAAATTGCTGATGTAGAAGAGACTATGATGAAGGCAGAAGATCTTCTTTTAAGAGTGATTGACGAAGAGAAAAAAAAGAAATGGAGCAAAATTGAAATCGATTATGCAGAGTGGAAGAGAAAAAATGTGACGATCAAAGAGATTGAAGGATCATTAGAGGAAAGCACCAAATTGAAAGAAAGTTTCCAATTTGAAGAGGCAATATCAAGACTAAATTCAACAATGGAACTCATACAAGATAAAGAGATTTTAGAATATAGCAAAAAACTTCAAGAAAAAAGAAAAGAAATTATTAAAGCCGAAGAAGAATATATTAAAGTCCGTGAAAGGATTGCGGTATTAGAAGAAAGAATTAAAGATAATATGAAAAATGATTTCTTAAATGCTGCATTAATTAATTGCGAAAAAATAATCCAGCTTGCTGAATCTATCAATAAACATGATTCTGTATTAGAGTATAATCAAATATTAGAGGAAATAAATGAAGAATTAGATAAAATAAAGGCTAATATAGAGAATGAACAAATCGAATTAACTAAAAAGGCAAAAGAGCTTGAAGAAATAATTGCAGTTGATAATGAAAATGTATTGCCTTTAGTTGAAGAATTTTCTGTTAATGATATTTTAGGAGATTTATCGGATGACGTTAGCGAAATGTTCGATCAATTAGGTAATTTACTTATCGAGCATCGAGTTGATGTAAAGAAAGAAATAACAAATAGAGCATTATTAATGAGTGCTTCTGGAGATGTTGTTGAGCATGAAAAAAAATTTGAAATCCAAAAAATAGAAGCAAAGGATGAGATGGTTAAATATAGCGTACAATCAAGTATAATAAATCCTTTTGAAGACTCTATTGAAGATGCAATTATTACTGATCTTATTCCTTATAATTTTGAAATTACTGATATGCAATTAAATGGTAAACCAGTTAAGAAATTACCTGATAAATCCCTTACAAAAGAAGGAGTAGAACTTAAATGGCAAATTCAAAATATACCTCTAAAAAAAAAGGTTGAAATCGACTATAATTTGCGTAGAAGAATTTCTCGTACAATTATTTTCGTTTTTAAAGGAAATATAAAAATTATAAAGACCCATTCCAATTTGAACAAACTCGAAAAACTTGAAGGGCTTTACGAAGCACAATTGCCATTTACAAATTCATATGGTTCAATATTAAATGGTGTAATCATTGAAGATGTTATTCCGCTTTATTATCTTCATTTTATGAAAGAGCCAACAGATTTATTACCCGCAGAAATAACTAGCTCTGAGCATGGAGAATTGGTAAAATGGAATATAGGCACCATGGAAGTGGAAACATTAAATTACCATTATAGGCTTCTAAGGCTGTATAGATTGGAAGATCTTAAAATAAACATCATTGATTTAGGCAAAAATGGAATAAAATCCTTGAGCAAAGGTGATTTAACGGAGGCGCTAACGATTTATGATAATATAATCGATCAATTAGAAGAATACAATAAATAAATAAAAAAAGGTGTAATATATTGAATTCAAAAAGGGATAAGAAAGAAGAAAAAAAGAAGAAAAAAGCCAAAAAGCCCTTAAAGAAGAAACCCATTGCGAAAGGAAGAGCTAAAAAACCTATAGAAGAAAAACCCATAGAGGAAGAAAGAGCTAAAAAGGTAAGGCTTCTAGATAGAATAGATAATTTGAGAGTTGTCCAAAATAATAACTTTTTAATTGGAAAATTGGAAGATGCCATAAGTGTTGCTACAGAAATAAAAATGTTAGCGAAAGAAGCTAAATTGCCAACAATAGTGGAAGAACAAGAAGAATTTATTGATAACACACGAGCAAAAATTATTGAAAAGAATAAAATTTCTCTCTTTAAAGATGCTTTTGACGTAGTTAAAGATGATTTTGAAAAATTGGTGGCAAACAATAAAATTGTGGACGCTCATAAGATTGTGATTGATTTTAAACAAAAATTTGAAAATATTTTTAATTTGCCATCTATCGCAACAGCTATTAGAGAGTTTATATCAAAAGAAGAGGATTTATGGAATAATTTCATTGCTGAGCAAGAAAAGATAAAACAACAACTTAAAAATTTAAATACTCAGTTTAAAAGGGCTTTAAAAAAAGCAGATTTAAAAAATATGAATGAAATAATTACTAATGCTAAGGAACTCCTTGCTAATATCTTTGATGAAGAAATAGAAGCTAAATGGCAGTCAAATGAGGATGAATATTTGAATTATAAAAGAGAAAAAGAATTGAGTGAAAAAATTGAAAAAGCTCTCGAGGAATCCAAAAATCTGAAGGAAAAATTCCTTTTTCAAGAAGGAATGTTAGCAATAGACAAGGCTATCAAACTGATTATTAATGAAGATATGCCAGAATATAAAGAATTATTAACAGAAACAAGACAAGATCTTATTGCTGCTGAAACAAAATATAATAAACTTTATTTGAATTTAGCAGAATATAAGGAAAAACTAAGGAAGAATCAAGAAAATAATTTTTTAAACGCAGCCTTAAGCAATTGTGAAAGGATTATACATATTTCACAGTTAATAGGAATGGGTGAGGTGAAAAAGGAATATCAGCAGGTTTTAAAACAAATTGAATTAGAAATTAGTGAAAAGAAATCTGCAACTCAAAGAGAACTTGAGATTTTAACAGAAAAGGTAAAAGAAATTGAAAAGGTTATCAAAATTGATGAAGATATATCACCAATAGTTGAGGATTTCTCCGTAAAAGATCTTTTAGGAGATTTAGCTGACGATATCTTAGAGAAATTGGAACAACTTGGAACTTTACTTAATGAACATCGTGTCGATGTAAAAAAAAATATTATAAATAAAGTCATATCAACAACTAGCTCAGGCGAGATAATGGAAGAAGAGATTCCGAGGGAAGCTCTTAAATCTGGAGGAGAAAATGAAGAATTAATATACCAAGTACGGTCAGGGTTTACAAATCGTCTAGAAGATACGATAGATAAAGCTATAATTACCGATTTAATTCCTTATAATTTTGAAATTATTGAAGTGAGATTTAATGGAAAGCTTGTAAAAGATTTAAAAAATAAAACACTCACTAAAGAAGGACTTGAATTGAAATGGGAAGTTCAGAATTTTGCTCCGAAAGAAAAGGTACAAGTTAATTATAATTTACGACGAAGAGTCTCCAGAACAATTATATTTATAATTAAGAATAACTTGAAAATTATAAAAACTCACTTCAATTTAAATAAACTCGAATTTGATGGCCTTTACGAAGCCAAGTTACCATTAACAAATCCGTTTAGGACCGTATTAGAAGGAGTTATAGTTGAGGATATTATTCCGTTATATTATCTTCATTACATTAACGAACCAACTAATTTAATACCCGATAAAACAACAGATTTAGAAACAGGAGAATTATTTAAATGGAATATTGAAACTATGGATGCTGGAACTTTAAATTATCATTACAAACTTCTAGAGTTAAATCGATTTGAAAAAACTAAAATAGATATAGATCAATTAAGCAAAGAAGGGCAAGACCTAATAGAGAAGGGAAAAATTATTGAAGCGCTAAACAAATATAAAGAGATAAAAAATCAATTAATTAGTTCTATTAAATAAAGAAGGAAAAAAAAGAAAAATTAAGGTTTAAGCTTGCATTGAATTAAAGATTTTTTATAATAACCCGATAATTCCAGCAACAAGAACTATAATCCCAGCAATTAGTCCAAATAATCCACCACATATCCAGCCAATTATTATAGCAACAATACCCATTATTAATATAAAAATACCACTAAATGGTATATCACTTTTATATGAACCGAAACAGCTTATTAAAATAACTAATCCTACAAGTAGCAAAAGTATTCCATTTATAATTCCCCTTAGGCTAAACCCCATAAACGCCATTATTGCTAAAATTATAAGAATAATTGCTCCAACTGCTGCTAATAATCTTACTAAACCCGGATGTGATACTCTATTACTTCGTCTACTTCCCATAAATATCAACCATATTTAAATATTTTAAGATGTATTTTATTTTGTTATCTGTTTATATCAATATTGCTATTATAATTTAAAAAGTTATTAATTCAAGTATTTATATTATTTCTAAAAAATTTAACGTATTTTCTATTTTCTTAATAAAGCTAAAATTACTGCGTTAGTAAAAGTTCCTCTCAAGTTCAAATAATCTTTTAATATTCCTTCTTCGGTAAAATTACATTTCTTAAAAAGATGAATTGATTTCTTATTATTGATTGCGATATGAGCTTCAAGACGATTTATATTTAAATGATAAAATGCAATAGTTTTAATCAAATTTATGGCTTCTTTAGCCATACCTTGATGCCAATATCTTGGAATAATCCATATACCAACCTCAGCCCTTTTATGCAACCAGCTAATATTCCAAATACTTGCAGATCCTATTTTCTTTATATCATTGCTAATATTGTTTTGTTTTCTTATTTCTATTATATAATTGAATTGAGTTTGCTTTTCCCAATATTTTAAATAATTTTTTAATAGTTTTTTCGAATGCTCCTGAGAAGTCAAAGGACCTAAGGACAAAAACTTAGATACTACTTCCTCTTTTAAGGAAGAAAAAAAGAAATCTGAATCGCTTAAAGAAATTTTTCTTAAATGAAGATTTTTGTCGTTAATTTCCTCAACTATCTCTCTATTTTTCATCTAACTATGTTAAAAAAAAAGTTATATTTAATCATTTTGAAAAGAATATTTTAAGATATGTGGAAACAAAGATAACTTGATTGATTTGAATTGAATCGAACTAAAAAAAAAATTGAAAAAAAAATTGATTAATATTTAAGTTATATACCTTTATAGTGAGGTGAATCCCTTATTTTCCTTCTACCTTTACAATTTTCGCAAGTACTCCCATCTTCCATTTTTCCTTTTCCGCCGCACACCGGGCATTTGATTTTTCTGTTGAAAGCCATTATACCTTCTTTGGAGTCAAAACTAGCACTATTAACGCCAAACCCAAGTTGTTCCATCATAAGGCCCAATTCCTTATATCGCGTTCCAAATTTAACGCATTTCTTAATTATATAAAGTGCAGTTGTTGGTGCTTCACCAAGCCATTTAGCTTTTTCGTGGACAAGCTTTTCGAATTCTTCACCTGCTGGCGCGATCCAAGTAGCTAACCCCCAATCTAGCGCTGTTTGAGCATCAATAGGTTCACCAAACATAGCCATTCGTAATGCTCTATTAATCCCAATTCTTGCTGCCATTCTGGTGATACCCCCATTAGCAGGGAAAATACCACGATTAATTTCTGGAAGTCCAATAAGCGATCGATCAGACGCAATAACAATATCACAGCATAAAACTATTTCACAGCCACCACCTAGAGCAAAACCATCAACAGCAGCGATGAGTGGTTTAGAAAACTGTTCAAATTCGTCGTAATCACGGTGTCTTATTCTCATTGCGATACTCATATGCATTGGTATATTTGGTCTTAACTCTTTATGAAATGCTGCTGCTAAGTCAGCACCAGCAGAAAAGGCAGG
This sequence comes from Candidatus Thorarchaeota archaeon, assembly GCA_048883105.1. Classification (GTDB taxonomy): domain Archaea; phylum Asgardarchaeota; class Lokiarchaeia; order Sigyniarchaeales; family SOKP01; genus LW40-45. The sequence continues at coordinate 7,199 of JBHLQY010000026.1, forward strand.
TTTTTTAGTAAAATCTTTAGTACCTCGTAGCACGACAGCCCGTACTGAACCATCCAATTCCATTACCCTTAATACTTGAGCAATTTCAGAGACAGTCTGTTCGGTTAATGCGTTTAATCTATCAGGGCGGTTGATTGAAATAACAGCATAATTTCCATCAACAGTTCCTTCTCTAACAACTTCACCTTTGTCATTTACTTTTGTAGGCCATTCTATTTTAAGATGCTCTATTTTTAGTGTTTCAGCCATTTTTTAATCCCTCTTTTTGCTGATTTTTAAATTCTATTTTTTGAATATTTATCTTGAAAACTTATTTTCGCATTTTAGCGAAACCGCCTGATTTCATCAATTCAATAGGTCTTAAGTAGTCTTTGCCCATTTCGCCAGCCATTTTTTCTAATATTTCGGACCATTTTTCAAAATTCTTTTTGCCTGCACTGAATGGACCAGGCGCGTTCATTCCAGCCATGTTTGCGTCATCTATAATTTTAAAGCCTGTTGCGATTCCCTCATCTAAAATACGACATCCTTCATTTAATAAGATTGCAAAAGTCTTATTAAGGTCAAAAAGTCCTGCTGGTGAAGCTGCTTTAACTTTAGCCATGATAGCGTCTCTTCCTTGACTCCAATCATAGAATCCTTTCCCCGTTTTTTGTCCTAAATTACCTGATTCATACATTTCAGTAATTACTTTACCAGGTTTAAAATTTGGTGAGAGTGTTTCAGCATAATAATTCATAACATGATACATAGTATCAATACCAACAAAATCAGTTAAAACACATGGAGGCATTGGCATTTTACCACCAGCATCAGCATCAAGCTGCTCCCACGCAAGTCCTTTCTCTTTAACTTGATCGAAAGCCCAGCTCAAATATATTTGTACGGGAGCATTCAATCTATTGACAATGAATCCAGGTCTGTCTTTTAATACAGGAGCAATATATCTTGCGCCTCTAAGGCAAGGTAATGATTTTGCTACATCCATTGCTGTATTAAAAGTAGCATCAGAAGTATCTGCTCCTTTAATGACTTCTATACAGCGCATTAATGGCACAGGGTTAAAGAAATGCATACCGCAAACTCTATCAGGTGCTCCGCTATCTTTACCAATTTCTGTAATACTCATTGTTGATGTATTTGAAGCAAAAATAACATGAGAAGGCCCATTATCCATTATTGTTTTACATACCTGCTTTTTAACGTCTATATTCTCTACGACGGCCTCAATTACAATGTCAGCGTCTTTTACTGCGGATGCCAAATCGATCGATTTTGATAATTTTTCCATCACATCTGCAGCTGATACACCTTCGCCTAGTTTTCCTTTGGCTTCGAGTCTTTTCAAACCATCTTCAATTTTGGCAACACCTTTATCAACAAATTCGTCTTTAATATCAACCATGATAACATTATAGCCTGCCATTAACGCAACTTGTCCGATCCCGTTTCCCATTAAACCAGCTCCTAAACATAATACATTTTTTATTTCAACCATTTCTTTCCATCCTTTCGATTTGATTTTTGTTAATTTTATATTTCAAAAATTGATGTGTAAGGTAATTAAAAATTTTATATTAATTTAGCGAAATTTGAATTCCCAAAAATAAAAATCGATGATCTAAATGATCAAAAGAAATGATCTGAATAGCCAAATTTATGAATTTCAAGATGTCTGAGACTTGAAATTTTAAATTATAGCCAAAAATTAACAAAGATTTTCTATTAATAATACCAAGACTTTAATATTTTATTTTTTATCTTTAGAATATGAGATTAGGAACAATAAAAGGCATTAAAATTAAGCTCCACTTCTCTACGTTATTTATAGTTGGTTTAGTTGGTTTTTACTCTGTATTATTGTATATTGATTTAGCTCGCCAAGCAAACCATGAAGTGATATTATTAGAACTTATTTTGGTCTTTTTCCTTAATGGAATTTTAATTCTCTTGTCTATTTTAATCCATGAACTTAGTCATTCACTTATGGCTTTACGTTACGGAGTTAAAGTATCCGAGATTGAATTGTATTTATTTGGTGGAGTTTCAAAAATGGAAGAAGAACCAAAAACACCTAAAAGCGAATTATTAATATCAATAATTGGCCCCATTTCAAGTTTTGTTTTCGGTGCTAGCTTTTTAGCATTATTTTTTCTAACTCCAATACTATTACCCGCGTGGTTGTTAGTTACATTATTTTATTCGGGTATTACTAATATAGGTTTGGGAATTTTTAATTTGTTGCCCGCTTTTCCTATGGATGGAGGAAGAGTGCTAAGAGCATTTTTATGGAATAGAAGAAATAATTTGCTTTCAGCAACAAAGACGGCTTCAAAAATCGGGAGCTTTTTTGGATATTCTCTAATGGTTTTGGGTTTCATTCAGATAATTTTTATTGGAATATTTGGAGGATTTTGGCTTATTTTAATAGGATCTTTTTTGAATTCGGCAGCGAAGAAATCCTATTATCAAACTGTAAATGAAGTAGCGTTAACTACTATTACTGTCAGAGAAATTTTAGGTGCTGCCCGAAAATTTGTACTTCCGTACGAGTTACCATTAATTGAGGCAATTAGAGATTATTTTATGGTTTTTAATCAGTATTATTTTCCAGTTGTGAAAGAAGTTGGCGAAATAGTTGGAATACTCCATTTAGAAGATATTAAACAAATTCCAATTGAAAAAAGATCAGAGTATACTGTAGGAGATGTCGCGAAAAATCTCTCAGAACTTCCTACTGTTTTTGAGGAAGAAACAGGAAAAGACGTGATGAAAAAACTAACACAAATGGATAATAAACCTTATATTGCAGTTGTTAAAGAAAGAGAAGATCAAAATATAATAGGCTTCGTTGGTAAGACCGAAGTAATTAATGCGTTAAAATTTTGGGAGTCTTATGCGCTTAATGAAATTTAAAGGGTCGATTTGTTAATTTTAATAATTTTTTTAATTAGTAATTCAACATTTTCGTCGACAATTTTTAGAATGCGATTGTAATTTTCTAGACCTGTCATATATGGATCTGGGATGTTAAAATCATTTGCTCCGTTAAATTGTTTTAAAGTATACATTTTATCCTTTAGTGTATCTTTAATATCCTTGAATTTTTTTCTTAGTTTAGTTAAATGATATCTTTCCATTCCAATTATAAGATCTGCTTTTTCAATAAGCTCCTTTGTAATAATACTTGGTCGAAAATCAGACATATTAATTCCTTTATCTTTAATATAATCAATTGTTTCTGGTTGAGCATGGTCAAAAGCATCATGCCAACCTGCTGAAGAAAATAAGACATTCGTTAAGTTATACTTTTTAGCGTAATAGCAAGCTAAATATTCTGCCCCAGGGCTTCTGCACGTGTTCGCATAACAAATAAATAAAACATTCCGTATTTTATTCATACATTCTAATATTATTATTTAATAGAATTATTTATTTCTATAATCTTTTTTATAGATTTTTTAACGTTTTCATAAATTATTTCTAGAATTCTCCTATAATTATTTGAACTTGTATAATAAGGATCAGATATATCCAAATTTCTTGTTTCTCCAGCAAATTCCTTTAAAGTAAAGGTCTTTTTATTGATATCTTCTAAATTATTAAAGTTCCTAACAATATCTTCAGAATGAAGTTGCTCCATTGTTAATATTAAATCTTGCTTTTCAATTAAACTCTTGCTGATTATTTTTGGGATGAAATCCGAAGCATCAATCCCTTTTGATATTACATAATTTCTAGATTCAGATTGCATATAAGAAAAGGCGTTAAAAAAGCCGGCACTATCAAAAATGACATCTTTAAGTTCATCGTTATACTTCTTTTTAAGACCTTTTGCTAAATATTCTGCTGCGGGGCTTCTTGCAGTATTACCCATACATACGAATAAAACGTTTTTAATTTTGTTCAAAACCATCCCACTATGAAGATTTATTAATCTCAATAATTTTTATTAAAACTCTTTCTACCGCATTTTCAATTTTCTTTAGAACTCGATGATACTCGTCTGGTTCAAAATTAATAGGATCAGGAATTTCTAAATTATCTCTTTCTCCAGCAAAATCTAATAATAAGAAAGTTTTGTTATTAAGTTCTTTAAGATTCTTAAATCTCCTTTTAAGTTTTCTAATATGCCACTTTTCTTCGAAACCTAAAATTAAGTCTTGCTTTTTAACTAAATCAGCAGTAATTTGCTTTCCTTTAAAATCACCGTAATCAATATTTTTGGAGTTTAGATATTCAGTAGTTCCCTCTTGTGGAGTTTTATAATAGCTATAGAGGCCAGCAGAGTCAAAAAATACATCATTTAACTCATCCTTATATTTTGTCTCTTTTAGCCATTTTGCGATATACTCAGCTGCAGGACTTCTTGAAGTATTTCCACTACATAGAAAGAGAACATTTTTTATATTACCCATACCTTATCTATTGAAAAAATACATTAATTTAAAAAAAAATTTTTATTAATTCTATTTAAAATAATTCTTGATAAAAAATAAATGAAATAGCAAGAGATTTTATTGAAGCTTAAAACTGATATATTAGTAATCGGTGGTGGTATTTCGGGATTATCGTTAGCTATTAAACTAAGTAATTTAGCCAAAGATTATAGAATTTTATTAATAACTAAAGAAAAATTAGAGGATTGTAATACATTTCACGCGCAAGGTGGGATAGCTTGCGCTTGGAACGAAAATGACAGCCCCGAAAAGCATATTCAAGATACTTTAATTGCTGGAGATGGCTTGTGTGATAAAAAACTAGTAAGACAAATAGTATCTCAAGCTCCTGAACGGATAAAAGAATTAATTGAGATGGGGGTTGAATTTACGAGAAATGAAAATGGAGAATACGATCTAGGCAAAGAGGGGGGGCATTCGGAGAGGAGAGTTCTTCATGTGAACGATCTTACCGGACAAAAGATTGAATCCAAATTAATTGAAAATGTAAAAAAATGCAAAAATGTAGAAATAAAGGAGAAATGGTGTGCTGTAAACTTATATGCAAAAAACTCTAAATGCTATGGCGCTTATGTCATGAATCACATTACAGGAGAAATTCACAATATTGCTGCTAAAGCTACAATATTAGCTACGGGAGGAGCTGGCAAAATTTATTTATACACTACAAATCCAGATGTCGCTTCGGGAGATGGAATAGCGATGGCATATCGAGCTGGGGCTATGATTTCAAACATGGAATTTTTTCAATTTCACCCTACTTGTCTTTACCATCCCTTTGCGAAAAATTTTTTAATTACAGAAGCAATGCGTGGCGAAGGTGCTATATTAAAAAATTTATCAGGAAATTTTTTCATGGAAAAGTATCATCCCTTAAAAGAATTAGCGCCCAGAGATATTGTCTCAAGGGCTATAGATGCTGAGTTAAAAAAATCTGGAGATGATTATGTTTTATTAGATATTGCTTCATATAAAGATTCGGACTTCATAAAAAGCCATTTTCCCAGGATCTACGAGAATTGTTTAGATTTCAATATAGATATAACCAAGGAGGCTATTCCTGTCGTTCCTGCAGCACATTATTGTTGTGGAGGTGTAGTTGCAAGAATTGATGGAAAGACTGATATAAAAAATTTATTTGTTATTGGTGAATCCGCATGCACAGGGTTTCACGGGGCAAATCGCTTGGCTAGTAATTCATTATTGGAAGGTGCTGTATGTGCGCATGAATGCGCAACTACGATTGCTAATGAAGTTAAAGACAGAAAGATTATAGAATTTGAAGAATGGAAAATAGGAGACGCTATTCCATCAACAGAAGGTGTAGTTATAACGCAAAATTGGGACGAAATAAGAATCTCGATGCAAAATCTAGTTGGAATTGTCAGATCAGATAGGAGATTAAAAAGAGCTTTGAAAAGGATGAACCTCTTTTCAGAAGAGATCGATTATTATTACTGGAATTACCAAATCGATAAAAATTTAGTTGAGTTAAGAAATTTATCAATGGTGGCTGAAATAATAATAAGGTGTGCTATGAGCCGTAAAGAAAGTAGAGGTACGCATTTTAATGAAGACCATCCTGAAAAAACTAAAATAGCAAGACCTTCATTCTTAAAAAGACCTTGGTAGAATCTTATAATATTATTTTAAATATAATTTTAAATTATTCTTCACATTATTATCGAAAGTTTAATAGAAATAAAATACATATAACTTTAAATTTTAGAAAATAAGGAGATTTAAATGGCTAATATTGGTAAGAGCATTAGGATTGAACGCATAATAAATCGAAAAACAAAAAAAACGATAATTATACCGATGGATCATGGAATGAGCGTTGGAACAATCAAGGGTCTAGAAAATGTTGCTGAGATGGTTGATAAAGTAGCTATTGGTGGTGCAAATGCCGTGTTGATGCATTCAGGGATGGTAGGTGCTGGACATCGAAAAAGTGGTAAAGATATAGGGTTGATAATTCATTTATCTGGAGCAACTAATTTGGCTCCTGACCCAAATCGGAAAGTTTTAGTATGTTCCGTAGAAAGGGCTTTAAAAATGGGTGCTGATGCGTGCTCAATTCATATTAATATTGGGGCAGACGATGAACCAGAGATGCTTCGAGACGCTCATAAAGCTGTTGAGGCTTCAAGAGAATGGGGCTTACCACTTCTAGCGATGATGTATTCAAGAGGGAAAAAAATTAAAAATGAACACGATCCAGAGGTTGTAAATATCGCTGTACGGGTAGGTGCCGAACTTGGGGCAGATATTGTAAAAACTAATTATACGGGTGATATTGACACATATAAATATATCGTTAAAAGCATTGATGTTCCTGTAATTATTGCTGGAGGTCCAAAAATGGATACAATTCCCGAACTCTTACAAATGGTCCATGATTCTATTCAAGCAGGAGGATCGGGAGTAGCTTTTGGAAGGAATGTTTTCCAAGCTAAGGATCCTACACAGTTAGTAAAAGCAATTGCAAAAATCGTACATACAAATTATACAGTTGATGAAATACTAAAAGAATTCAAGTTTGATTAATTTAAAAAAAGTAAAAATAAAAAAAATAATTTAAAATTAATCTTCTGATTCTAAACCAAATAAAGCTTTTACATCTTTCTCGCATAAGAACAGAGCAATTGCGAGTGGAAATCCAAAAATGAGAAGGTAACAACAAATTGCAATTACAATGTAGCGACATATATTAATTTTAAAGAATAAACCTATTGAACTAAAGAAGAGTATTACAGAAACAATGAAGAAAACATATCCAATGATAACGACTGAAGTTGCTATTTCACTAGTGCTTTGTGTTGGATTTTCACCAATCAAAGAAGCAATAGTTTCAGATTTGCTTATTGCAAAATAAGCATATACAATAAAAAATATTGAAATACCAATAGAAATTAACGCGACGATATTTAAAAGAGATTTTCTACTGATCTTGGGTGTATCAGGAATTTCTCTCGGATTGTCTTTTACATCGCGAGCAGCATACATCAGCAGAAAAAGGGGGATTAAGACGTAAACAATACTGTGAACAATTACACCAAATTCTCGTTCACCCCCATATACGTCCGTTGAAATAAAAATCATTAGAGCAATGGATATTAAAGTTACTAGAATTAATACGATGAATGTTTCTTTATGACCTTTCCTAAAATAGTATAAAGAGAGCAATATGGTGGTTACTACAATCATCTCACCAATAATAATTAAGGGAGTTACTGTATGATAAGCAACTCCACCCCACGCAAGCATTTCATCATGATGGATGTTTATTCCAGGCCATAGCTGCATTTCCTTTTCAAAATGATAAAATTGATCAATAAAAAAATGGGAAATGCCTCCAGCTACAGTAATACAATAAGAATTTTTCCAATTTACTTCTCTAATTCCCTCATCCACAAACTTTAAAGGAAATAACTTTTTTCCGGAACTTTTTAGTGAGAACCTTGAGGAATAAGAGAAGACCAATGATAACGGGATTGCGTAAATCGCAAAACCGATAATACTGTGAAATGGTGTTATAAAAAGAAGATGTACGATATCTGGACCAAAGATATTATTAGCAAGAAAAATAAAAGCGACTTTATAGTTGAAACCATCCTCTTTTTGTGTAAAATACAAAATCGGAATCAAAAGACAAAGTCCGTAAAAGATATGTCCAAATGTTGGCATTTTTTTATTGGAAATTATTTAATTTAGATATTACAATGTTTTAGGTAAATTTTCGAGTATATAAAAACTGTTCGATATTACCTATCTTTTTATTTGTGTATATTTTTATATTGTAATCCTCATTATTATTGAATAAGTTTTTCAAATATAATTAAAAATTGATTATTTTACAGTGAATCGTTATCGAAAAAACAAACGTTAAATCCAATAGGGAAAAAGCTATAAAGATTAATGAAGAAGTAAAATTATTACCATATAAGGATATGATGCTAAAGTCTTTAGGAGTTGTAATACAGTTTATAATAATTTCTATAGCTATCTTCTATTTTGTTTATTATTTTGATTTTATAGTCAATTTATTTTCTAGAATTTTTTTCGGAGGGAGTTAAGATTTTTCCAATATTTCATATCGCAATCCCCCTACTTCTTTTTGAGATTCCTCAAATAAAGAAGAGATATAGAGTAAATAGGTTAGCATTAATTATTGGCTCAATATTTCCTGATATTGTTGATAAAATGTTATTATTTTTAAAATTAGGAAATGGAAGAGGTTATTTCCATACGCTACTCTTTACAATTCTTTGCTTTAGTATTTTGTTCTTATTAAGTAAAGGAAATAAAGTAATCTCAATTTCATTCTTAATTGGTATGATTTTTCATTTATTATTAGATTTACCAGATGTTCCATTGTTTTATCCTTTCATCTATTACGATTTTATGTACACTGAAGATCCTTTATCTCTTTGGATGCATACATTAATGACCAATCCAGTAGTACAAGTAACAGAATTATTTGGTGTTTTTATCTTAATATTCATTGTACTAAACAATAAATTATATAACTTCAAAAATATAGCAAATTATCTTAGAACCAATCCTGAAATAATAATACATCTAAAAAAAGATACAGAAATTATTATCTCAGAAGATTAATTAAGCTTTTTTTATATATGGGGTGTTTTTCCTTTTTAAATTATGAAAGCATAAATATATTGTTCTATTGTAAATTATTAAATATTTGATTCTAGAGTACTTGATGATATTATGAGTAATAAGTTGCTTCATATAATTATTGACCATCGAGAACAAAAATTAAAAGAGATCTTTGACCAGAAAAGAGATAAAATACAATACGAGTCAAAACAACTTGATATTGCTGATATTATTGTTTCTACTGATGTTGCTATAGAAAGAAAAGAAGGATTTGATTTTGTAAGCTCAATAATGGACAATCGCTTGTTTGAACAGCTATTACGTTTAAAAGAAACTTATGCAAATCCAATTCTTATCTTAGAAGGTTTAAATGATGAAGTTTTTAAAATAACAGGAATGAAATTATCCTCTATTTATGGTGCCCTCTCGTTTATATCATACAAATTAGGAATTGCTGTTATTCCTACTAGAAATTTAGAAGATACAGCTATTGTAATAGAAAGAATTGCATATCGTGAACAAATAAAAGACGAAATGCCACTCTTGTCAAGGAGAGCCCCAAAAGAAATGTCTAAAAAGGATAGAAGATCGTTTATAATTGAAGGGCTTATAGATATTGGACCAAAGAAAGCGAAAGTGTTAATTGAAAAGTTTAAAACACCATATAATGTATTTAAAGCGATTAATAAAACTCAAGTAATTTACACTAAAACAGGAAATCCTAAAGGGATTAAAGGTCCATTAGAAATCATAAAAGGATTTAATTGGAAATTCATTCAAAAAAATAGAGAGATCTTATTTGGAAAAATCAAAAGAGATCCTCAAAAAAAAATTGATGAAATTTAATCTCATATAATTTGATTTAAAAAAAGTAAAAAGAAATTAGAGTAAATTTTGATAACGTCGAAGTGAATTCTGTATAATAAACAATTGGATATTTCTCGCTCCACCTATAACTTCTTCTATTTTACTAGTGTCCATAAATTCGTCTATGGGGGTGTTATCAGTAACTGAGATCCCACCCATTTGCTGTTGAACCTCGTAGCAAACAGTATGGGTTAGTTTTGAAAGAATATATTTTCCTTGCGAAGATACACCCGCAACCCATTTTTCAGCAACAGCATTTTTCTTTTCTGCAAATAATACCTTTTCATCGTATATAGTTGCAGCTTGAAGTGCTAATGAGGTAGCTGCCGTAGTTTGAGATAATAAATCAGCTAAATTAAATCCAACGCCTTGATATTTAATTATTTGTTGACCAAACTGCTTTCTTAAATTTGCATAAATTATTGCGTAAATGAGAGCGCCCCAACATATACCAGTTCCGCTTCCCATGATACCAAGTCTTTCTGGTACTAAACCTTCAAAAAGTCTTAAGTACCCATCTCCATCATCAGCAAGTATATAATCTTTAGGTATTTTTACATTGTTTAAATAGGTATGTGCTATATGGACGCGAGGAACAGAATTTATTTTTAACCTCTTTGTTTCAACACCAAAATCACGTTTTATCATCGCTTGAACCATCGATTTTCGTGGAACTGAGGTGTCATACACTCCATAACAACAAAAATAATCAGCTTTAGGTCCGTTAGTTGTAAAAACTTTTTCGCCATTAAAAATAACCCCATTATCGGTTTTTGAACATACTGTTGTCATATTTACTGCATCTGACCCTCGTTCTGGCTCTGTAATCCCTATGCATCCAATCTTTTGCCCTGATATTAAATCATCTTGCACTTTATAAATCTCATCACCTTCACCTCCGTGATGATAATAATGAAAGGTAGGATTTCCACATAGAATCCCGCTTGCTAAACGAGCTAATTCTAACTGAGGATCTAAGATTGATAAATGTATTGCCATTAAAATTTCTTTTTTCATTCCATATGGAGTAAAATCTCTCCATTTATTAATACGTTGAATATAGCCAGACTTACCTAATTCTGGAAATAAAACATATACATCTTTTGATTTATCGATTCGGGGATGCATTTCTAGGCAAAATTCCTGAAGTTCTTGACAAAATCCTTGTTCTTCATCATTTAACATTGCGAATAAATTGTCATTGAGAATATTGAATGTATTTTCCAAACTCATTTTCTCAAGGATCTCGTCTTTTATTATTTTTTCTTGCATATTCTAATCAATAATGGCATTTTATTGTTTGATTTTAAAGAAAATATCTTAATAATTTAAAATGCATGATTTTAATTAAATTTAGGATATCGATTTAAAAATTAAAATAACATAATTATTTTAATTTAATCAATAATTATTAACTTAAGAAAGTAAGAAAAAAGCTTATTAAATGTAAATATAATGTCAATTTTCATATTTATCTTGAATATAATAATTATAATTGTGATCACATTAGTTTTATCATTTAGAAAACGATACAAAAAGCATCTTTTAACAGATGAAGAAGAAGAAAGCGCAACACCTATGGATAAGCTCTTAGATAAATTCATATACGATGAGAATAAAGAATTCATGAAAGAAAAATTCGCACAAGTTTCTGAAATTGTTGCTGAAACTCAAAATGAAATTGATCAAAAAGTAAAAAAGAAAGTAAAAGCTGCAGAAGCTCATTATAAATTTAGACGTAAAGAATTACGACTAATTAGAAAAGCTGGCAAACAATATGATGCTTTTATGGCAAAATTAAAATCTGCGATGCCAACAACTGAAAAAGAACGTCAAAAGGATATGAAAGAACTCAAAGCTGCCATATCTATACTTGAATCTTATGACGAAGAATCTTATATAGTTGGCCCAAAAAAAACGGACGCTGCCTCAGGAATGTTTTACGATAAAATATCTCGTCAATTCAAGTCAATTATTATCGAGCATGACTTAAATAATTACGTGTTAATCCCTATTCAAAGATTGAAATATCACGCATTTCGAAATATTAAAAACTTAAAACCCGAGGATATTCTTCCAATTTTAAATATTATGAAAGAGACTAAAATGCTAAACGATATTATTGAAATTAATTCTCCGTTTTATGTAATAGTATTTAGCGAGGAGAAGTTAACTTTTTCACTCTCAGAAAAAGTTTTTCTATCGTTTGCCTATAATGAGGATTTAACGCTACAAAAATTATTGGAATTAACAGAATGGAGAGAAGAGCATGCGAAAAATGTAATTAAAAGTTTAAGCGAAAAAGGATTAATTACGGTTTTTGATAATAAAATTATCGTTGGTGGATTTGGACAATTAAAAGATAGAAAGAAATGGAACGACGCTATTGAAGAAGCAATTCAAAAAGAAAAGACGAAAGAATTAGAAAAACAGAAACGTCAATTGGAAAGAAAACAACAATTAAAGCAAAAACTTACTAAAGTCGAAGAATTGAAATTATCAAAAACTAAACCTAAGGCTAAAAAGATTAGCAAAAAACAAAAACTCAAAGAAAAACAAGAAATTATAGATAAAGATGCACTAGTAGGTGCGATGGAAGCCCTTGATGATATAATGCCTACTGCATCAGCTACTACATCGAAAATTGATACTAAAGACTTGAAAAGTAAGGAAGCATCTTTAGCGGGCCTTATTTCTGAAAATATATTAAGCTATCACGAAAAATTCTCGATAATCACAGGTGGTTTAGTACAATATGAAAAAATTAAAAATTACATCAGCTTAGAATTAGAAGCCGTGCCCGATAAACTTTTAAAAACGATACTTAATCGATTAAGAGAGTTTCAAATGATTGTTAAATTAATAAAAATTGGAAAATTTGAATTTTATCTATTTAATGAAATCTCTTTAAGCGAAAGTGAGAAGGATTTTATCAAATTTGCTATTAATAAAAAACCGATGAAAAAAGAAGAGTTCATTGATGGATTACATTGGGACGAACAAAAAACATTATTAACAATGAAACGCCTTCAACAAAAGGGAATTCTTATCTTAGCGAAACATAATGTAATTATGCCTGGAATTATTCAAAAGAAATAATTCAATCTGATTAAACTACAGCAAAATTAGAGATAATTACTTTTAACATATTCTTGTACTTTTTTTAATTCGTCTAAATAGGTATCCCTATTACCAAAAATATAAAATCTTACATCAGGTCCAGTTCCTGAAGGCCTAAAATAAATAGTTGAATCTACACTTCTAAGTTGATAGATATCTATCATATTGTTATTATCTGATAGAGATTTAATCTGATACTCTTTACCTTCAATATTTAGGGATTTTTCATCGTTTTCTTCGAAATTTTTCATTAATTTGATTTTTTCTTCGTCAAGTGCGGGAATTGTACGATTTATACCAACAATAGACCAGTTTATAGATTCAGAAATTACATATCCTCGAGAAATTAACTCTGTAATTAAAACTAACGAAGGGACAGGATATTTATCTGCAATTACAGTAAAATCTGTAGAAAATTCAAACTCGCCAGTTTCTTTATTTTTAGAAACATTTAATACATTCAGAGTATGTCCCCCCGATTCTTCCCAGTAAACCATTAAAAATTGCTCCCGTTCAATACCTTGTTTGTTCATAAGACTAATAATCTGTTTTCTTAGGGGTGCTGGGTTGTCAATCTTTATCAAATTTTTATTTTCATCTTCTATATAAAGGATAGCATTGTCTATTTTTGATTTATCTACATCTATTCCTAAAAGAAAATACATTATTATTCCTAAATGTTTATAACCCACTCCTGTTAGGATATTTATAAAGCTTGTTTCGTCACCCCTTAAATCGCTAGGGATTGTCCTTACATTTATAATTTTTTTATTAAAATCTTTAGCGAGAATATTATGCATAGCAGAATAGATTTCGTTAGGAAGATATGTGAAATACTTACTATTTTGTTTTACATATAATGCAATTCTGTCCCGATCAGCATCGAGCAACAATGCAATATTAGAATTTTCTCGTGTCATTATTTCTTGTAACTTTTTTTCTCGAATCTCTTTAATTGGATTAGGAGGATTTATCTCTTCCTCGATTAGAACTACATTTGCTCCATAATCTTTGAATAAATCAACAATACCACGCGCCTTCCCTAAATAAGGCCATATAATTACGTTTTTACCCTTTAAACTTCTTATTTCTAATATGTTAGATAAAAGTTCTTTTACATATTCATTATTTTTTTGAATGGCATCAATAAGAATAGGTTTAAAGTCTGTCTTTAGGTAAATTTCTTTATATTGAATTGCTAATTTCGATATTTCCTTAAATAAATCCCCTGACATAGGAATTGGATATTCAATGTAAAATTTTATACCATTCCAAGATAATTCATTATGACTGGCTGTAAGGACTATTATTAAATCAATATCCTTATACAACCCTACAGATGCCGCACCATAAGGTGATGATACTTTAGATTCCCCAGGAATATCCTTTTGATAGCAAATTTCATATCCCTCGTAAGCAAATATTTGAGAACAATATTTTAATAAAAGATCTTTGCTTGGACGGTTATCTGATACAATAAGGATTTTTAAATTTTGATTTTTTTTTATTTCTTTAAATTTCTGACTAATCGCTTTAAAAATTCTTAGAAATAGGAATAATTTTTTTTTTTTTAGAAGGTATTTTTCTTTTTCTATAATGTCATATATTTGAATTCTTAATCCTGAGGTTGGTGCCACGATAGGATCAATTATATTTATATCTTCTTCTGTTAAGTTAAGTAATCTTATGATTTTTGTGCCATCTTTACCATCTTCAAGTTTAATATCCTCTATTTCGAAATTAACCAAATTTTTCACCTAGTTTAATAATAACAAGTAAATTAAGGAATAATAAAATCTTTATTTTTTAATTTAAATTTGTTTATTTAGAAAAGGAACTTGGAAATATAGTTTTAATCGCCTCCTTTAGTATCGCAATAATCTTTTCACGATAATTAGGATTAATTGCTATCATACCATGCACCTTTATTTGAGTCTTGTCAGTTATGTTTAAGAGAATTTTTTCACAAAACTCTGGTGTAAGTCTATTAGGCAAATCTTGTTTGTTCGCAATTCCAATTACGTGAGTATCTTTATAATATTTATCCAATATATCTTTGATAATTTCTTTAGAAGAATTTAAATTTTCAAAGGTTGAGTCTAATACCAAAAACGCGATTTGCGTACCTTCCATCAAACTTCTCCAGAGTGATCGAAATTGCGACTGTCCAGCAAAATCCCAGAAAATAACAGGTAATGGGCTAAGCTCTTCATCCTCATAATTAGTAATATTAGCCGTAATCGTTGGAACGTAATCAAGATTTATGTCTTTCCCAGCTATGAGATGAAGTAATGTAGTTTTTCCCACGCCACCGAAGCCTATTAAACTTACCTTAATCTCACCTAAAATGATGTTATCTAATTCTCTTTTAAATTTGTAAAAAATCGTACGATTCCCATCCCAACTGCTGTCGTCCTCTATTATCTTGCCATATTTTTCAATAAATTTTGCCCGAATTTTATTAATTTTTGAGTTAATCTGTACATCTTCGTCTTCTAAATCCGCACAAACAACAATCATAAAAGAATTAATCACTGTATAATAATATTTAAAATCCTCGGTAGATGAACTTTTTATATCAGACCGACTAATTTCCTTCATAAAACCAGAAAAGGCACTCAAAAATCCTGCCAATAAGTCTCTATCAATTTCGGAATCTCCATAATTCCTAAAAATCAACGATTTACCGGCTTTTGTCATTATGTTTATATATTGGATCATTACACTCAGGCGATAAGATTTTCACTTAAGAAGTTTTTTATTTGTATATTATATTAATTAAATTAATAAAAAAATATGTTATTCGTTAATTTCTTTTTTTTAATTAAAATTTTAAACGTAGAGGTAAATGAATGGCAAACTCAGATGAGTCCATACAAGAGGAGATCATTAAACTAGTTAGAAATTTAGACAACAAAATGGACGAATTTTCAAAAATACTTCAAAAATTTGGTTTAAATATTATTACTCAATTTGGAAAAACTACACATAACCTCAGAATTCTCACAGACAAAATAGACAATTTAGATAAAGCTACAATTAAAATTAAGGGGCTCGCACCACAATTAATTAAAATCATTGATAATCAAAACGCCATAGAGACAGAGCTTGGATTACTAAAATCTTTAATCCAGAGAATTAAACCCCAAAAAGAAATTGAAAGTGAGAGCATTGAAAAAGATGTATCAATCATAGAAATTAGACAATTAATTTTAGACCAATTTGCAGAATTGATGCTTGAAATAGATAATATGGACGATATTCAATTGATCACAACCAATCTGGATACTATTAAACATAGAATTTTTGAATCTTTAGGGGGTCATAAAATCCCTTATGAGATTTCACAAGTTATAAACAAACTAAATAATGCAAAATCCTTAACGGAGGATCTAAAAAATAACCTTAAGGAAAAAATCGGTTTATGGATAAATAGGCTGTAATATGAATAAGATTTTGAAAAAATTTTGAAATATTTACTTTTTTATTTTCGAAAGATAAACCTTTCTTGCTATATCTTCAAATATTACCTTTACATTAATACCTGTTTTAGCTGAAGTCTCAAAATATGCGGCGTTTAATTCATCACTTAAATGGTCTGCATGAGGTTTGACAATTTTTCGTTCATCTTTTAAATCGGTTTTATTCCCAACTAATATTCTAGGAATACCGCTAAGACCGTATTTTACTGTGGTATTATACCAATTCTTTACATTTGAAAAAGTAGAACTTCTTGTGATGTCAAAAACTAGCAACATGCCGTCAGCTCCATTAAAATAAGGTTTATGTAACATATAAAATTGGGGTTGCCCAGCTACATCCCAGAGCATTAAATTAACCAATATATCATTATTATTTTCTCTTAATTGAATTATCTCTTTGACAATATTAACACCTACAGTTGGTATGTACTGAGATCTAAATTGTTGTGTTGAAAACTTGGTTAACAGACTCGTCTTGCCAACTGAGGGGTCACCAATTACGATTACCTTATAAATTGTCTCAGTCTGAGCTTGGAACACAATTTTTTCGTCATTTTCACTCATAGAAAATAAACCTACTTTTATACGATACCTTTAGATCTTATTTTTTTGAATCTATAATAGATTATATACTTTTATAGATTTTTATTTTTTAAATTTCGATTTATTTAAAAGAACCTTTTGCTTTAATTACCTCTTTAGAGCAATTTCTTTTTCAATACGAAATTTTGATGTTTTATTTTTTTCTCGGGAAATGAAATAAATGGAGTTTAAAGCAAATTTTAATTCTTCCCATTGATTTTGTAGCTTTTCTAATGTAGATATTAATTTCTTTTTCCCTATTATCTGCCCGACACTTAAATGAGGAGTAAAACCATTTTTATTTTTATTCACATCATTACAATCAGGTACGATTTTTAGTAAATTTTCTTGAAGTTTTAATATTAATGTGGATGGTTCTGGTTTGAGATATATTGTATAATTTTGATGTCCGTGATGAAAATAGTTAAAAATTTTGAGGGATATCTCAAATGATAATATTTGACCGCATATTATAGAAAATTCTTTTTTAAGGTTTGAAAATTCATTAATATGTCTGAAAGGATATAAAAGATTGATGTGAGGCATCCAACGATTAATTTGTCGATCGTATATTCTTCGTATTTCTTGAATCGGCGCCCATATCCTTTCAGGAGGAATAATTACGACTGCGGATGTGTAAACTTTGCTCATAAAATTCATAAAAAAATTAGGTTTTTATTATATTAAATTTTATTACTTTTTGGCAATGAACATAAAACAGCGACATTTTATTAAGCACACAGAAATTCGGGACCTTAAAGAGAAAATTCAGAAGCAATATAACAATGATTTTATTAATCAGATTTTTCCAAAGAAATGTAGTGTTGAGGTAATTTTAACTGAAGCAGGGGATACTCTATTTGCAATAAACAATGAATTAAAACTTTGGAAATCACCCGAGGGATATTTGCCTGTTTTAACTCTATTACTAAATAATAAGGTCGATTTGAAAACTATAATAGTTGATATAGGCGCAGTAAGATTTATTACTAACGGAGCTGATGTAATGCGACCTGGAATCACTAAAATTGATCCTTTTATCAAAAAAGGTGATATTATAAAGATTGTAGATGAAACACATAATAGAGCTCTAGCCGTTGGAAAAGCTATGTTTAATGCTAAAGATATGGAAGCAAAAACTTCTGGAAAGGTTATAAAGAACCTTCACACCATAAAAGATTCTGTGTGGAATCTAATTTCCAAATGGTCTTAATCATGAATGAATTTAAGACAGAAATTCGTCTTTTAAAGTTGAAATTAAAATTTTTCTTTCTGTTTCAGATAATTCTTTTAATTCAACACCTCTAGAACTTAAGAAATCAGTTTTATAATTGTCGAATAAAGATAGTATAAATATTAACATATTTCTTATAATTTTCTTATCGTAAGATTCGTTTAAAATGTCCATTAATTCTATAATTTTTCGGCATTTCCAAACAAATTTTTGATAATTATTTCTAGAAATTGTAGAACTTTCTTCTAAAAGATGATAATAAAATTCAATCTCATCTTCCATCTTAATAAAGACCTTTAAAACCCTTAACTTATGTTATTATTTAAAGTAACACTAGTTTTTAAAAGGAGTTAAAAAAACCTTAGTTTGTTCTTTTAATACGAAAAAAGAATTTTACACACAAATCTATATTTTACAGTCGAAATTGACCCCACCGAAAAAAAATGTATTGAATACTTACAAAGATTTTACTTTTTCATTTATAAATAAAATCTGTGTTGTTCAGATTGTGATAAGGCAGAGTAATATGAATAAATTTGGTATAGCATCTAGATAATACACTAATCTATATAACGAATTTTATTAATATTACTTAGATCTTACTACGATGGTCATAAATGAATATATCAAGATGACTTTCACAAAATAGATTAAAATAAAAAAAAGGGTGTGGGTGTGGAAAAATGAGTATGTACCGTTCTTACCTTCTTAAAAATGATTTTTGGGCTAAAAAAGGAAATGAAAAGGGAAATAAAGAAAAAGTTTTTATAAAGCATGATAATGGTATAGGAATCTATGCAACCATTCAAAACGGTGATAAGAAAGGTGTTAAAATTTCTGTAGATGGAATAGACCATTTTTTCAACAATTTTGATAAATTAGATGATTTTTTTACGAGACTAAAACAAAAGCAGGATGATTTTGTAAAAATTTTAAAAAGAAGGAGTATTTCCCAAAGGCTAAGAATGTTAGATATTTAAAGGTTTTATATAATATTCTCTACACTTTTTTAATGCAGAGGATTCAACAAAGAAATTAAAGATTTAAAAAAATAATAAATAATTTCAAATGTGAGTTATTTCTGCTTTAAAAATAGTTTCTTCACAGATTCAGGTAAAATCCAACCATTATAAAACATAATTATACTTGAGATTAGAATTATTCTTATTATTGGTAATGTCACAAAAGTTAGAGTCATAAAACCATCAGCAACAGCACCAATGGTATATAAAATAACAGCGATCTGAAGAAATATCCCTTTTAACTTGATTTCAGGATTGCCAGATTTAAGACATTCGATAACAAATAATAAACCTGTTACAATTATTGTTAATACAACAAATATTAGGTATAACCTCGTAATTCCGTAATATTCAACATCAACAGGTCCTTTTAGTTCTCCGATTACATTAGGGGCTGTAAAGAGGCTGTAAAAGAAATATATTTCAAAAATTATTCCAATAACACTATATATTATTAAGATAATTTTCTGTTTTTTTTTTAAAATAAGTTCTGTGAGTGCCAATATCCAAAAGAATAATGCTATTGGAAGAAAAGCGTTTCCGATTAAAAAATACCATTCAGGTGAAAGACTTTGATCGATCATTAATGTCGTTAAAAAAGAGATGCTGCTAGGATACCATGGAAATGCTAATCCTGGTAAGGAAAGACCAACATAAAGTAAAGTATTTTGTTTATATTTACGATATTTTGATGCGATAAGAAGACCTATAATGGTTGCTATGATAGAAAAAATTAGACTAAAAAGACCAATGAGACTTTCAATAGGTGTTAGTGCCATAAATAATCTCCTTTAAAAAAAATAAGTTTAATAATATAAAATAAACGAGTAATTAATAAAACTTTTTGTTCAATAGTTGTTAATATACGCCACCTTTCAATAACAAATGTATCCCTAGGATTTAAAGTGATTTATTCTTCATTGGAGAATTATTATACCTTGATTTAAGCGCTTCTGCTCGTTCTTTAAGAATTGACTTTATTACTTGTTTATCTTGGGGATACCACCTCAAACATGAAAACCATAACAAAATTCCTGGAATAATTAGAAGAGAAATTATTACAACAGTTAACTGATAATTTACACCGGAGATAGATAAGAGGATTCCAACTATTAGAGGTCCAGCACCAAAACCAATATTTTCCAACAATTGATTCCATGAAGTTATCTTTCCCTGTGCTTCTGGTAAATTTATTTCTTGCAAAAGAGGAGCTTGATTAACCAGATATAGTGAAGATATTATACTAGAAGTAAAGAACAACGTACCCCAAATCCATATCATTGGTATCGAAAATAAATATGGAATATCTCGTCCTTGTTCTACTGTTAAATATGGTAAAGGAATGAAAAACATCACAACAAAAGTA
>JBHLQY010000027.1:0-27423 GCA_048883105.1 Candidatus Thorarchaeota archaeon
ATCTCAAAAAGAGTTCCAAATTGATAAGAATATTAAGAAATTAAAAAATAAAAAACTAAAAGTCATTATTGGAGAAATAGACAAAATTACATCAATAACTGAAGTTATCTCAATATTTCAAGAATCTAATATCACTCCCAAAATTGCAGTTATTACGGGAATGGACCATGAATACGTTGAAACAAAGGAATTTAAAGAAGAAATTTTAAAATTTTTTAGAAAGATTAAATGAATCAAATACCTTCTATTTTTCTTTTTTCTTCCTCTAATTTCCTCTCTCGCTTCCACTCTTTTCTTTCCTTATGTGTCATATGCTGATCATATCTTTTAATATAAAGTTCTTCGTATTTTTTTCTTAAATCCTCTACATCCTCAATATGCCCTAGTACATCTTCAAGATCATCTTCGAAAAATCGATTTTTTTTGAATTTTTTTGCTGGGATGCCAAGATAAATCCAACCAGCTTCTAACTCCTGCCCCACAATAGTTACAGAATTAGCAGCTAGAACGCTATCTTTTCCTATGTGAGTACCAGGCATAACAACGGCATGGGCTCCTATTCTAACATTATCTTCGATAATTGTTTTTCGTATTATTAATAGATTACCCACAATAACAGCAGATTGAACAATGCTTCCTTGCCCTACAACAACATTTTTACCAAATTCAATGAATTCGCAGTCTACCCAACCTTCAAAAAGAGAATTAGAGAATTTTGTCCTCACACCGAATAATTTAAAAGCAATATTGTCTAAAAAAGGAAATGGAAATTTATGTGCAAGCCAGACCGGCCATCTCTTAATGGTATTACGCATACTCCAATAACGATAATCTTTATTTAAAGGCTCTCTAATAAATACGCCCTCCTTTGGTTTGTGAATTGCATTAACGATTACAAGCAAAATTTTAGCAAAAATTAACGAGGTAAATACTGCAGTAATATACATTAGAAAACAGAGAAGCGGAAAAAAAACATAAAAATGAATTGGTCTTATTGGATCCCACAGAATTTGCCAATAATACCAAAATTCAAGTAAAACAGGGATCATCGATACCCACATAAGAAATATGTAAAAAACTAAATATCTTTTTTTTACTAAAACTGTTGGAGTAAATGGTCCTACTCTCATAGAAGTTGGAACTGACATTTTTCAGAATCTCTAGTTACAATTTAATTCTATCCTTTTTATCTTCTTCAATACTTATTTTATGTTCTATTAATATTGCTTGCTCGTCATCAACGCTTCTTCTTGTCAATTTCGTTTCTCTTGCGAGCTTATTTGGTTTTAATTTAATTGCTGGAATTCCAAAATAAATCCATCCTTTTTCTAAAAATTGGTTAAATATTGTAGCAGAAATAGCACCTAGGAGTGAATCTCTTCCTGTAATAGTACCAGGCGAAACGCAAGCCATTCCCCCTACAACAGTATAATCATCAAATATTACTCTTTTGAGTATTAAATATTTTCCAATTACCATTGAGCTCATGACAACAGCACCTTGGCCCACCATAACATTTCGACCAAATTTAACAAATTCAATGTCACACCATGAGTCTTGGAGATGGCTTGAGAAATCCATTTTCACTCCAAACCATCGAAAAGCTAATGCATCCATCCACGGTAGAGGGCAATTTCTCATAAGCCACATCACTAACTTCTTTAATTCTGTTCGAAGACACCAAAATTCAAAATCTTTATCACCTTTCTGTGCTAGAAATACACCTTCCTTTGGATTATGAATAAGATTTATTAAAATTAGAAATAATTTTGCGAAGAATATGCAACCGAATATAAAGATAAATACCATAGAAAGTATAGCAATTGGTAAAAAGCAAATTGTAAAAATCCAAGGAGGCCAAGCTTCTATTATTGGAGGTAACAGCCTAAAATATTCATAACTGTAGATTGCCACGAGTAAACCACTAAACCAAAAAATTGGGATATATATAATGAGAAATTTTATACTCACTCTGCTAATAGCGCTACTAGTTGTGAAATCTAGAGAATAATCGTTTCTGTCATTATTTCCTAAATTAGCTATTTCGTTCTTTTTCGTTTCAGTTGATTTTTTACTTGATTCGCTCATAAGATATTTTCAAATCTTTATTTTTTTCTAAATCCTCTTCAGTAATTTTTAAAAACTCCATAATTTTCTTTTTAAAAATTTTACGGGCTGGAAGACCAAAATAATAATTATTCCCTTTTGTCGTTTGATTTTTCCCAAAAGAGCCAAGTGGTAAGATATACGAATTATCTTTTAATTTACAGCCTGGTCCAACGATGTTAAAGGCAGTGCAAGTAACATTATTTCCAATCTTTATTTCAAAATAAGGAATTCTCCCAAATATTCCCTCAACTGTATGAGAACATATTGCTGAGTTTACGCCTATATAACAATTATCTCCCACATCAATAAATTTGTCAGCAACTATTTCTTCCTCAATCGTAGTCCCTTTTCCTATTTTATTTGACCCCACAAAATTAAAAAACCAATTAGCCAACCAGGGGAATAGACCTTTAGTAAACACATTTTTACCATATTTAATTAAAAATGACCGGATATGGTAATAATTTAAAGTATCAGATGGAACATTTCGAAGAATAATCCCATCCTGAGTTGGACATTTTCTTTCAGTAAATCTCCAGAGCATACGAGTTATTAAACCAACAAAAAATAAATGTAGAAGATAACAACCAATAACAATTAAAGGCATCAAAACCAAGGCTAATAATGATTTAAAGTTTGTAAAAAGGGAAAAAAAATTATTGTTCTCTAAATAAAAAGGCTTGAAAAATAGCAATACATATAACATGAAAATAATTCCGGGAATGAAATACGATCCTAAATAAGTAATAGCAAAAAAGGGCAAATAATAATGAAATTGTAGGTTAACCCCATGTTTTTCTTCCTCATCTTCTTTTTCCGAATTACTTAGAATTAAATTTTCATTTGCTATATCCATAATTCCTTCCGTTTAAATCAGAATCATCATTATTTTTCAATTTCATTAAAAATTGATATCTTAGTAGAATTTTAACTATTTATTATTAAATTTTTCCAACTATTAAATTTTGAAATATATTTTTTAATTTTTTATGATTTTTGTTTTTAATCATCTATTTAAACTATTTCTTTTATTGATCAAAAATAAATGAAGAATAAATGTAGAGATTGTGGAATTTGTTGTTTTAATACAGATATGATTCTTTCTGAGCAAGATATTAGTTTAATTCTAAAAAGTAATGCTTCAAATGATTTGCGACGAGAAGATTTTATATTTAGAAATAAAAAGGGTCATTTTCAATTAAAAGGCATTGAAAATCATTGTGTTTTTTTTGATACTATAACCAAAACATGTAAAATCTATTATGCTCGTCCGCAAGGGTGTAGATTTTATCCTTTAATTTATGATTACGATAAAAAAAAATGTGTTTTTGACGATGATTGTCCAAGAACTTATTTATTTTATCAAAATAACGATAAACTCGAAAGATCGTGTGAAAAAATTAAGAAATTCATAAAAGAGCAATTGCTTATTAATATTTTTAAAAAAAAGAGTTACTCCTAAGATTTTTTATATTGGTCCATATATCCTTTAATATATTTATAGACTTCCTCAGCAGGTTGAAAAATTCCAAAGTGTCCCTCACATAAAATTTCTGCGTTTAAATCCAACAACTTTTGCATTGATTTTTGATAGTCGTTTAAATTAGAGCCAAAACTTTTCATAAAAGGACCATGGATGTCTTGTCCGAATAAAATTTTGGTTGTCTCTATTTCTACATACACAGCAATCGATCCGGGAGTATGTCCTGGAGTGTGAATACATTGAAATTCGTAATCCCCAAATGTTAATATTTCAATTTCCTCAGTAAATCGCTTTTCCAATTTAATTGGTTTATAATCAACACCATACCAAGAGGCAGCTGTTTTGCGATTATATCCTTTTTGTTCAATAGCATCCGCATCTAAATCATGGGCGTAAAATTTAATACTCTCATTAAGTGTAACTTTTAATTCATAGCAGATAGCAATATGATCTATATGGCAATGTGTTATAATGCAATGTTTTATGTTTTTTGGATTTAATCCAAGATTATTGATATTTTTCACTATTAAATAAAGATTCATACCACAATCGATTAAAACAAGGCCATCCTCACTATTTGTATCTACTAAATATACGGAACAGCCAGAATCTCCTAAGTGATATACATTTTTCACTATTTTTTGCATCTTAAGTCCATTTTTTCTAATTTAATTGTAATTTAGAATCTTTTAAAATAAAATTATAGTAATTTAATTTCTATCCAAATAAAACTTCTTATATAATAAAATTGTGGCAACGAATGCGACTCCAGTTGAAAAGAGCACATCAGAAGCGTAATGATCCCCCGTTACAATTCTTGAAAATCCTATATATAAACCCCAACTAATAATTAGGATTGAAATTATTACTCTTTTAGGATTTTTCCATTTTTGATCCTTAACTAATATCAATAATGGTAAAAATATCCAGCCCATAGAAGTGTGACCTGAAGGAAACGATGCATTTCCTTCTAAGCCACTTCTCGGTCCGGGTGGTAAAAACCATGGAGTGTAATTTGAATAATCAGACGATAAATCATTAAATCGAACTCTCCCGCATAAAACCTTAGTTATTTGAGTAAAAATTAATGGATTTATTATAGTAAGTAATAATATTACAATAGCAAGCGTTTTGAAATCTTTCCAATCTTTTTTAAAAGCAAATATTAAAAACAGTAAAACTACAATTGTGATTCCTCCTCCAAAAGCAATAAACCAGATATTACTAAAGATTAATGCCAAAACTAAAACGACTGCTCCAATTATCAAGATCACGTATGCGGCAAATTTTTGCTTTTTCAATTCATCTTGGTAACTTCCAATTATTATTGCGATAGCTACAGCAATTACTCCATAACCTGGGGCTTCACCATAGTATTTTCCTATATTTGCCCACCCAGATTCTCTATTCACGACTGCTTTTGATATCTCTAAATCTGTAATCCCAAATATAATTGCTAGAATTACCCAAACAACAATAATGATTATTAAAAGTATAGTAAAATTATCTTCAATTTTCATATTCATTTGCTTCATAGTGAATTTAATTATTCAGAAAATAATATAAAAAATAATTAATTTTACCTCTAAAATTTGATTGCTTAAATTTTTTTCTTAAAAATTTGATAAGAATGGAAGATAAAGAGAAAAAACCTTTTAATGAAAGAATGAAAAATTATCTTAAAAATTTGTTTGACTTCTCTAATTATGATACGAAAACAATCATATATATGCTCATATTTATTTTCTTAGTTGCTATTTCTATATATTTATTATATTATATTTATTTTGTTGATAAAACTTTTTTATATAGGATTGTAATCGAATGGTTTGTTAATCCAATCTATGCTTTAGCATTTTGGGGTATTCTTCTTTTCATTATTATAATGGCTATTCAAGGATTATTGGTACCTATACCATCCGAAATTGTACTCTTAGCTGCGGGGATGATCTGGGGATTCTTTATTGGGGGAATCATGGGAATTATTGGATCTATGGCTGCTGGATTATTGTGTTTTTATGTGAGTAGAAAGGGTGGCAGACCTTTGGCAGAGAAGTTTGTCGGTGAGAGCGCGCTCAATATGGCAGATGCTTTAATTCAAAAGTATGGAACGGGCGCGATTATAATCGCGAGATTTTTACCCTTCGTTGCGTTTGATCCTATCTCTTACGCAAGTGGATTAGTAGAGATGGATGCAAAAAAATATACATTAGGAACTTTTATTGGTTCTATTCCCCGAGCGTTTTTTTATTCTTGGTTAGGTGCTAGTTTAGGTATTCAACCTCCAATTGATTTTGATGAATTACCATTGTCTAAAATCGAAGCACAAGCAGCTTTATTTAACAATATATTACTTCTTATTTTAGCTGTATTGGTTGTAATATTTATTGCCTATTATGCGTTTAGTAAATACTGGGAGAAGAAGACAAGAGCTTTATAAAATTTTATTTTATAAAGTAATAAAAAATCTATTTTTAATTCGAGTTAAATATAAATACTCTGTTTAAGACGGAGAATAGACAGAAAAATCTGAAGATCTTTTTAAACTTTTCTTTTTAATTGGGTTTTTAAACATGAATTTTATTTAATTTATTAGCTCAGTAAATTGCTTTTGATTATTATGTATAGTGACTACGATGGTATTTTAAAAGAAAGTTTGATTCAAGACGTTCATTGGTACGAAGAAGAGTTTGACTTAATATTTAAAAATAAAAATAATTATACAGTAAAAGATTTACAATTAGCCAATTTAATATTAGAAAAATTAGCGAAAATACTAGGTATATGTCAAAGCGAGCAATTAATGGATTCTTTAGCTAGTACAATAAACAACATTAAAAAAAGATATCCAGACTTTTTCTAATTTATGATTTCCTCTTTTTAATTGATTTTAATATGAGAGAGCGCTTACATAAATTATTTATATTTATATTTAGTATAATATTAAAAGAAGAGATTATTTCAATTAAAATAATAATGAAACAATAAATATACAATCATGGAAAGATTAATTATAGTTCATTGGAGTAAAAGTATCGGTCCCGAACCTATTATTCAGTACCCTCCAGCATCACTTTTTCCGTCAAAAGATTTATTCCTAAAAATTTGGGCTTTACATGAATTAGATAAAGATTCCAGTATAATTGAATTCATCCCTGAAATGGAAAAAGATCAATATATCTCTATTATCCAAAAATATGAAGGAGAGATCTATTTCTTAGTAATAGCATATGACAAAAATGTTAAACTTGAAAAAATTATCAAAGGATATCCAGATATTTCAGACATTCTAGCAATCGTCAGTAAAAATCTAATTGAATTAGTAAATACAAATAAAATTACACGAGCGATCTCTGAAGCATTTTATACTATAAGGGATTATTCCAAGCTTGAAAAAGAAGAAAATTTATTGAATTTTTTCAAAGATAAAATAAAATATACAATATTGCAGATTTTAAGAAATGGGATAATTTCTAAAACTGAATTAAACAATATTTTAAGAAAAGAGTATGGTTTTTCTACGCTAAATATTGATCTGCTCCTGATCTCATTTATTCGTGAAAACCTAATTGTAAAGCAAAATGTACCTGGAAGTAAAGAATGTTATTTTTTAATAAAAGATCTTGTATGTACGAGAATACCCCCTAAAAATTTACCTTCTTCTCAATTTGAAGTTGAGATCATTGAAGATTATGAAGAAAGATTAATGAATTTTTATACAAATTATGACTGTGCATCTGAAATTGAAAACAAAACCATTATCAACTTTTTAATGGATAAAGACGATTATCGTTTGCTTAGAAAATTGAGAGAAAAAAGTTTATCGGTAAGTGAATGCTTGGATATCTTAAATAATAAAGAAGATTTATTTAACGAGCTTATGGAAAAAAGATTTATTTACGAAGCAAAAGGGAAGGTATTACTTTATTCAGATGTACGTTTCATAAAGTTTACGCCTTTCTATCTTATTGATAAATTATTAAAGCGATATAAAGACCAAGAAATTTCATTTGATGAGTATATAACTCATCTTAAACTCTTAACTGAACGATATAATATGAAAAACTCTTTAATTGATTATGAAATAATTTAGTTTAACGGAAAACATTGAAATTTTGAATAAAGGAATTAGAAAAAACATTTTTTATTTTTATTACATTTCTAAGTTTTTAATTAGTATTAATGAAAATTGCGCTGAGTATTATTTTTTTTAATAAAATAACAATTTTATATTATAATAAAAAACTAATAATTTTTTTACAATGAATTATGATTTTCATATAGAAAGAGAATAAAATTTTGTGTAATTATGGGAGATAACGCAGAATCTGACGAAGGTTGGAATTACGATTTCTTAAAAGAGCTGGTAGAGGATGTAAAAGAAAATAGTAACTTAATTCAATGCATTTCTTGTGGTAAGTGTGTTGGCGAATGCCCAGCTTCAAAAATCTCAGATTTCAACATAAGAAGAATTATTCAAAAAATCTTACGAGGCGATAAAAACGTTTTAAAAGATTCTGATATATGGTATTGTTTTCTATGCGAAAGATGTAAAAGAGTGTGTCCAAGAGAAGGAATAGATATTCCGTTGCTCATTTTAAATTTGAGAAATGAAAGTTTCAAAAAAGGATACGGACCTCAATATAACGACCTAAGAAAATACGTCGAAATGGCCGAGAAGTTTCTAACAATCGGCACTGTATTGGAAGAACCGTTAGATGGCTCGTTATCCAAGCAACGAATAGATGAATTAAATGAGATTTGTAATTTCGCAAGAATAAAATATGTTTTTAAAGCGAGTGGAGCAAGTAAAGCAAATAAAAAAAGAAATAAAAAAAAAGCTAAAAAATAAGAAAGAATTTTATAAAGATTTTTTAAGATGGAAAATAATAATTTAGCTTTAAATTTGGAGGAAATAGAAAAAAAATATCCTGAAAATCCGTTAGATTTCTTTAGAGGAAAAAAAATATGCTTATTCAAAGCATGTTTAGAGAAATATTTTCCAGGTGTGCGATTTGGAATTCAGGATTTATTAGAAGAATTAGGATTGGATGTTTTAACATGTAAAAGTCAATCGTGTTGTTCAGGGACTTTTTTTCAAAGGAATTTGATCACAAGAGCCCAATTTGCAGCTATTAACGAGAGGAACCTTAATGAAATTAATCATCAAGCGGATTTTCTTTTAGTAAGTTGCAATGGTTGTTATAACTCTCTCTTAAGAGGGAGAGATTTTTTAAAAGATCCAAAAGTTAGGAAAAAAACGCAAGACATTTTAAATGGAGTGAAGACGAAAATGGGTAGTGAAAAATATCCTGGACAATACGATATTTTAGAAAATCCAAAATTACGAATAATTCATGACTTAGATTTTCTTTATTTAATTAGGAAAGATATTGTTAATGCGTTAAAATTTGATTTGAAGCATATTAAAGTTGCTGTCCATTATGGATGCCATTATTTAAATCTGGACCGAGACAAAGACACAAACACTTATTTAAAAGATAAAACTAAATTAGATGAGCTCATCCGTCTTTTTGGAGGTGTTCCCATCGATTACCAAGAAAGAGAATCATGCTGTGGATGGGGAGCCAGTCAAATAGTGCTCAATCCCGAAAAAGCCTTAAAAATAACTTATAAAAAGCTAAAAAGTGCCGAGAATGTTAATGCGTGTTTTATTTTAATGCCATGTCCTACTTGTTTATATACTTTAAGTAAGCCAGAATTCCGAGAGAAAATGTATAAAATGTTTGATGATAAATTAGAAATAGCCACAATTCATTTAAACGAGTTAATAGCAATATTAAGAGGATGTGAAGAAGAGCGATGCATTACATTAAGAAGGAAATCTCCTCGGTTTGATCTTATTTATTCTACAATTACTCAAGAGTAAAATTTTGGATTAAATTATTATAATTCTCTTTTTAAAAAGCAAGTTCAGCATAAACTTATAGTAAAATAATTTTATTAATCTTCTTCAATTGCGAAGCGTGGACAACTGTCCACACACAAAAGGCATGCAATACATTTTTCTTCGGTGTATTCTAATCGTTGCTCATCGTTCATATATAACGCATCAGTAGGGCATAAGGAAACACAAGCGCCACAATCTATGCATTTTTCGAAATCTAACTTAACTCTACCTTTTTTATTTATAATTGCATTGTTTTCTTCAAGGGCCTCTGCAATAATTTCTATTTTATCGTCAGGTACGTCCAATAATAAAGTTACACCACTTGAAATCAAGGAAAACTTTAGGATATTGAAACTTATATCGTGTTTCAAAATATCGTTAATAATTTTAGAGTAGTCATCTATTTCTTTTATTAGTTCCAGTGGCAAGGTAACATTGATTACAGTCATTTTTTACATTAATTCCTCCGACGTTATAATTCCTATTACCTTTTTATTATCGTCTATAACTGGCAGAGCTGAGATATTATTATTTCTCATTTTTCTAGCTGCAACATCAAGAGGATCGTTATCAGCTGCTGTGATTACTCGCTTTGTAATTATTTCTTTTAATTCTTCCTTGTTTTCTGCCAATGCTTTAGTAATATCAAAACTAGTAACTATTCCTTGTAAAATATTTGCTCGATTAGTTATTACTATGTGATTCGTATTACTTTCAATAATTTTTTTGGCAACTATTTTAATATCGCAATCATCATAACAGATTTCCGCCTTCTTTTTTAAATCCTTTACGAACTTTAATTCTGAAATTTGTTTCAATGGTTTAAAAATAGTTTCTGTAGATAATGTTTCAGCTGGAGGATTTAATAAAAATTTTCCATCTTGTATCCATTTTTTAAGAGTTTCAGCAATTTTTCTCGCATAGAAGAATGATGATAAAGAAGAGCATTTTATATTTTTTCCATTGATTTCAACAAATCCACTTTTTAATTCTTTATAGCTTACTTGTCGTAGTTTTGGTCTATCTCTTCTTGGCACTCCATAATCTATAACATCAGTTAAAACTTCATCATCACTAATAGCAGTTTTCTTTGCTAATCCTTCGTTTAAAATAGGAATTGGAATCCCCACCCCAATGAATATAGAAGTGCCATATTTTGTATATGTCACACCTCTTAAATATTCTGGAGACATTTGCTTTAAATCTCCTTTAAGGAATAAGGTTCCAAATCTATTTGTAGGACTATGTTGTGTACCCTCTCCAATAATATATCCAATTCCTCCACCTAGAAATATTCTTGTACCGATTCCTATTGTCTCATAATCTGGATCATTACTTAAAGGACTTAAGGATCCAGCCCCCGCAAAATGAGCATTTCCAAAACGTGGTAATAATTTACCCATATAAGTATATAAGGTTCTATCTGAACTATTTACCGCACAAACATATCGTTGATAAGCATTTCTTGGATTACATAAAATTGCTTGGTTTATATCATCGATTGTAAACTCTGTATCAACTTCTGCGAGAGGATAACAATCAGTAGTATATGAGTTTCCTCGAAGTCTAATTGGCTTCCCTGCAACAAGATCTTCGATTACATGACCACCACCGTATTCAAAGGGTCTGACATCAGCCATTCTTGTACAGCCTATATAACAGTCTACAGCAGCATTTCCATGATACGCATGGACATCATTTAACCAGAGATGTTCAAACTTTATAGGAGGATCTGTGTGTCCAAAATTTAAAAAAGCACCACTTGAACACATTGGTCCAAAAGTACCAGTTGTGACTATATCTATTTCTTCAGCCGCAATTTTAGTACCTTTTTCTTCAACAATTTTTACCATTTCTTCGGCTGTAACTACCACAGCATTGCCATTTTTAATTTTTTCATTAATTTCAGCATAAGTCTTTGTCAAATTATCACCAATTAGTAGAATTAATTTTCATTAATATTTATAAGGGTATATTGTTTATAAATAATTAAGTGCAAAATATGTTGCATATGGATAGATTATAATTTAGATGGATAATGCCAATTCTACCTGAATTAAAGGAATTAAAAGATTTGAGAAAAGACTTACATATAAGCCAAAAATATATTGAGAAGATTCTAAATATACCTCAAGCAACTATATCCAGAATTGAAAATGGCATCGGTAATCCTTCATATATTACAGTAAAAAAGATCTTTAATTTTTTAGAAAATGAAAAGTTGAGAAGGGAGAAGTCCGACAAAAAAGCAAAAGATATAATGACTGACATAATAATATGGGTTGAACCTAAAACTACAGTTAAAGATACAGTTGAGTTAATGACAAGACATAACGTATCCCAAATACCTATTTTAGAAGAGAATAAGAATATTGGAAGTATAACTGCAAAAAAAATCCAAAAAGAAATTATAGATAATCCAACTTTAATTAATGCTGAAGTCATAATAATTAAGGAACTCCCTTTTCCGGAAATTGAAGTAAGTTGGGACATTAAAGCAATTTCAAACTTACTGATTATTTATCCAGCAGTATTAGTAAAAAAAAATAATAAATATCTTGGAATCATTACAGATGCAGACTTATTGAAAATATCTTAAAAAATTAGATTTTTAAATCTCTTATTTTGCCTTTCTTTTGTTAAAATCGTCTGGATTTCCTCCAGCATCAAGATATTCAGCATATTTCCTTAAACATTCAATAAACATATCTGCTGCAATGCCAAGAACCATTTCCTGATCATCTTGTTCAAATTCAGACCAAAGCGTGGTCTCAACAACATCTCCCTTAGGATTAAGTATATAACCAAGTGCTGTTATAGGACTTCCTTCTTGTTTTGCCGATAATTTCTCATTTGGTACTGTTTCCACTCGTGTAGAGTATACATCCCCTACTGTAGATTTAAATAAATATTTACCTTCACCAAGTTTTTCTACTTTTTTGACTACTAAATTCCATTTTGCATAATTTTCATCGTCATCAATAATTTTAAAAATAGTTTCAGCAGATGCTTTAATATCCATTTTTCTTTCAATTTTTGGAATTTCTAAATCAACTCCTTAATTTTTTATTATTTTTAAGAATTTTATTGTGTTTCATTACTTTAAAGTTTTATAATATAAGTAAAAATATATAGAGTTATTTGATGAGAATAAGAAATTTTTATTTTATCTTATATTCTGGATTAGTTACAAGGTTATTTAAAAGCAATAATTTCTAGTGTTTTTTATTCAAACTAAAAATCTTTATTAAAATAGAAATTTTAATAGGTGTGAAAAAGTATTCTAAAGACAAATTATTAAATGCTTCTGATTCAACCCGTAGTTCAATTGCAATTATTTTATTAATATTAACAACAATACTCTGGGGCTCTACCTTTATAATTACGAAAAATATAATTCAAGAGATCCCTATTTTCTTATATCTTGGCTTGAGATTTCTCATTGCTCTTATAGGCTTTGCTCCCTTTTTTCCCCGTCTAAAGAATATAAATAAAAAAATAATTTTTTTTGGAATTGTTGTTGGGTTATTATATTTTTTTGGGATGGTCTTTCAAACATATGGCCTTCAAACAACCTCAGCAGGAAAAGCAGGCTTTATTACGGGATTAAATGCTGTTATAGTTCCATTTTTAGCATGGATATTCTTTAAAAAACCAATCAACAAAAGAATATGGATCGCAGTCCCTCTATCAGTATTAGGTTTAGCTTTGTTAATGTTGGAAGGTGTAAGTGGTGTAATGATTGGTGATTTCCTTGTTTTAATCTGTGCTTTCTTTTTTGCTCTTTTTATTATATTTAATGATAAATATGTAAGGCTTGTTGATGTATATCTATATACAATTATTCAATTAATTGTAATTACTTTACTCTGTTTTCTTTTTTCCCTCCTCATAAATGAGTATAAGTCATATGATTTAATGTCAGCAAAATTAGATTTTTTGCTTATAATGTTGTATATGGGTTTTGTTGTATCGACGTTAACGTTTTTCTTTCAAAATTGGAGCCAAAAATATCAAGATCCATCTAAAACAGCTATTATTTTTACTCTTGAACCGGTTTTTGCGGTGCTTTTCGCAAGCTTCTTAATTGGGAGTGAAGTATTATCATTGCAGAGTTGGATTGGATGTGGTTTGATTTTTTTTGCAATTCTTATAACAGTTTTAAAGTCAGGAGAAAAAACAATATTCTCAGATGAAAATAAATTACAATATCAAATGACATAATAAGTTCAGAATAATCACATTTAAATAAGTGGAATACTATTTAATAACTATCATACTATCATACATATCATATTGTTAAAAATATTTTTTTTATCGGATGACTTGTTATGTGTTATTACACGAATTATTGTAGGAAAGAAGATCTATTAAAAGAAAAAACAAAGTTAGACGAAGTTCCTTTAGAAGAAGTAGTTCCTGAACTTGAAACTCCAGAAAAATAATTAAAACTTTATTTTTTTAATTCTTTTTTTTTTAATTGCTAATTTATAAGGAGAATCGAAAATATAAATGTAAATTATCATTAACCAAAAATTTATATTTACATATTTTTTTTTATATTAATAATTAGACACATATTTACCCAAATAGTTCGTGTCTAAATAAGAATATAATTATAATTTGAAATAAATTCTAAACAAAATCAGCTTGGGAGAAAAAAGATGGCTACACAAAAATTAAAATCAAAGCCAAGAATATATGTTTGTGAAAAATGTGGCAATTCAATGCTCCCGAGAATGCTTGCGGTAAAAAAATCTAAAACTTTTAATTTCACTAGAATTCTTCAGTGTAATGTCTGTCGTCACTATGTTGAAATAAATAAATAGATTTAAATACGTTAAAAATCCAAATATAATTTATTTACAAATTTCTTATTAATAAAATGGACTTAATTAGTAATATTTATAATAATTAAAAATAAATGGGATGAGATCTAAATGCTTTCTATCGAAGGTTGGATTGATGGAATTACAGCCTCCGGAGTTGTATTAATTGGCTGTATCATTGGATTGTTTTTCATATATAAATCGAGAAAATTGGAAGCTAATCTTCTTTTTTATTTGGGGCTACTTGGTGTATTAGCAGGACTCGCATTCCTAGGCGTGTTTCTGGATTTCTTAATAGTTCTTTTAACAGGTAGAAATATGGATACACCATATGGAATAGTTGGTCTTTTAAGTTATATCTGGGTTGCGCCTCTTATCGTGCTCGCAATACATATTGGTGGTGAACTAATGGCACCTGAAAAAAAATGGTACATTACATCAATATATATTATTCTGATGATTATTTTTGAAATACTTTTATTTTCAGATATAAGGGGATCTTTTAATTTAACACCTCCAAGTAACCCAGGTGAAGCGTTAATTGATTATAATCTTAAATTAACATCTTACGCAGGTTTTTTAATGATTATTTTCATAGCTTCAGTGATAATCTTTTTAGGAATCGGATTTTTGATAAAGGGAATTCAATCAACAGGAGCATTACGAAAGAAATTTTTATTGTTATCAACAGGCGTTTTTTTATACGCTGTTTTTGGATTTCTTGAATCTTTAACTGAACCTGGTTTTTTATTAATCATTATTCGAGTTGGTTATATTAGCGGACCATTTTTTATGTATTTTGGCTTGAAGGGTTAAAGTATCAAACTAACAACATCTTTTTATTTTATTCTTTAACTCAAATTTTTTTTATGCCATGGAACATAATCTTTAAATGAATATTAATTAATTCGATTCAATTATCAAATATTAGCTCTAATTTTCAATGCTAAACTATACACAATTATGTAATAATATTTATTTAACAAAAGAGAGCAAAAAGAGATTTAATCTTCTAAATAGTATTATCATTGAAGAAAGTAAAGATTCTGATGCAATCTTAATTGATACGAATTATCCATTTGGAGTTATTGATCATCTTTATACTCGCATAAAAAGCCCAGCGAAAGCACTTATATTTTCTCATTGTCATACAGATCATATGGCACATGGTTTTTATCATCAAGAAAAGTATCATACACCTCTATATTGTCCGGTACAGGAAAAGGATTACATATTATCTATAGATTCCTTGATGGAGAGTAATGGTTTCAAAAAGCTTGGATTACAAGAACAATATGTGAAGATGGTACGGGAGTCTATGAAATTTAAAGAAGCTAAAAGCATTAATACATTCAATCCAGGACATGATGTCTTCAAATATTCTTCTGTGGAAATAGAAACCATCCATATTCCCGGACATTCTCCGGGACATACCGCGTTTCTTATCCGTTCCATTCAAGATGAAGAAAATCGTAAGGTCTTATATGTTAGTGATATTGGGAGCCATCCGTATTACGGCGATCTCAACTGTGATTTAAAAGAGTTTAGGAAATCCATAGCTAAATTAGAAAAAATATATCTCTCGGACGATTATATTCTTGTACCCGCTCATGGTACTGTTTATATCAAAAAAAACGAAGAATTTTTCGAAAGGATTAGAGCAAGAATTAAAGTAAATGGGGAGAAAGTTCTAAGTAAGCTTAGTAAAACGAAGCCTAAATCAATTAAAGAGCTTGTATTTGAAGGAACACTTTCTGACGATCTAGAGCAAATGGAGCAACTGTATAAAGATTTGCACCTGTTATGGGATGGAGGGGAAATTCATCAACATCTCCTTGAGTTTATTGCGCAAGGTATTGTTGAAAAAACTAAAGAAGTAGACTTCTTAAACGATAGATATATTTTAGTATAAAATTAAGTAGATTAAGAAATGGCACAAATCAAAATTGGAATTGTTGGAGCAGGTTCAGCCGGTTTATTTGCCGCAAATGAACTCGGGAATTCTTATTTAAAAGATATTGACATAAAGATTTTTGATCAAGGTCCTGAAATTGATAAACGTTATTGTCCACTGAAAGAAGAGGAGCTTGCATGTGCTCAATGTTACCCTTGTAAAATTATGAGCGGAGTTGGAGGGGCTGGGGCATTTTCTTCGGGAATTCTAAATTTGAATAAAAAAATTGGGGGGCGTCTAGGCGAATTATGTGAAAGTGCTAATTTAAATGTTGAGGAGGTAATACTGGGTATAGACGATTTTTTTGTCCAAAACGGAGCTCCAAATAAAATATTTGACCCCTTTGAAGAATCTAAAAAAGAAAAATTGAAAGAATTAAGAAAAAAATGCGTTTCAGTTGATATTAGGTTTGTCGCAGTTAAACAAAGATTGTTAGGTTCTAAAAATACCCCAAAAGTTATTAAATCAATTCAAAAGCACCTGGAAACAAATTTTAATGTTCAAATTATTCCAAATACAAAGATTATAAAATTTGATAAGAACAAGAACCTTTATTTTGAGAATGGTGAAAAAGAGAATTTTGATTATTTGCTTTTAGCTCCAGGAAGATGGGGTATGGTCTGGTTAGCTGAGATTTGTGATAAACTAAAGATTAATACATTTTATGAACCCTTAGATATCGGAGTGAGGGTTGAGGTACCTGCGATCATTATGGATGAAGTGTGTCATATTCAAAGAGATCCTAAATTTCATATAATAACTCCAACGTACAACGATTTTGTTCGAACATTTTGCGTAAACCATAAAGGTCATGTAGTCAAAGAAACTTATGAAAAAAAAATTGCGGGTGTAAATGGACATCAATTTACAACTGATGGAAAATCAGAAAATACAAACTTTGCTTTCCTTATTCGGCAACGTTTAACGAGCCCTCTTGAAGATACTACTGAATACGGGCGTTCCATTTCAAAACAAACATCAATTTTAGGAGGCTATAAACCTTTAGTCCAAACATTAGGAGATCTTCGTAGTGGTCATCGCTCACGACAATCCCTTATTAATAAAAATCCTATACAACCAACATTAAAAGACTCAACCCCTGGAGACATTGCTATGGCTTACCCATATCGTTTTGTAACTGACATTTTAGAGGGTCTTAAAAACCTTGATAAAGTCATTCCCGGGGTTAACAATAATAGTACTCTGATATATGCTCCTGAGTTTAAGCGTAGTGCTAAAAGCATTGATACGAATAATTTTTTAGAATCACATCAAATTAAAAACATTTTTTTTGCAGGGGATGGTGCTGGTTTATCCCGAGGAATTGTAGGTGCCGCTGTTACAGGTATAATTGCGGCAGAAGGGATTATTAACAAGATAAAAAGCAGTTTGTAACAAAATCTTCAGCCGTTTCTCTTTTTTTATTTGTTTATTTGAATAATTTAAAAATTATATTGACAAAAATTTAAAATCAATTTAAAAGAAAAAAGAAGGGTGCACGCAATCCAAGCAAAATTTATAAAAATGAGGGAGAGAATTAAACTCCACAAAAGAGTTTAATAGAGGGCGAAATCCAATGTTATGCTCAGATTATCGTTGAATAATTTCCCTTCCTTGATCTATTATTTATTGTCTTATTAATAAATATAGGTTTATTAGACTTTTTATGTTCTATTAGAACATACAAATTTGTTTACAAAATGAAATTAATTTATTCTCGTATATTATGAAAGATTAAAGCCTATTAAATTCAATTTTTTTTTTTTAATAAAAGATTTTTAAGTAAATTTCTCGTTTATAGAAGTTCCAAAATTCTAATTTTCATTCCGTCTTTAGCGGCAACAATTTTCTTTATATTTGTTTGCTCTCTTAACTTTTTAACTTGGCTTGGGACATAATTTTTTGTAGATCGCGGTCCATCCATAAAGGACCCGAAATGAGTTATTATTAAACTCTCAAGTGGAGGATTTATTTCGTTTAAATAAGGAATAACCTCATCTGTGCATAAATGCCGTTTACATGTTATTGAATCAGGTCTTAAAAGATTTAAAATTAAAATATTAACACCACTAAATTGTTCTGTGAATCCATCGAAAACCATTGTATCACTGGAGTAGGCTAGTGAGTAATCCTTAAGATTAAATCTTATTCCAAATCCCTCAATATTAGGTGAATGAATTACTTTAGTCCCAATTATTTCCACGCCTTTATAATTAAATTTATCACCTGCCTTGAAAGAAATAACATCTTTAAGCATATTTTGATGATATTTTGATATAAACTTAAGAGTGTCTTTTGTGGTTATTAAAGTCCCTTTTTTAAAGTAATTATAGCTTCGATCGTGTAATATCTCTCTTGAGGCCTCTATAATTGCATTAATGTCGTTAAAATGGTCAATATGAACATGTGTTACTATGAATAGCTCTGTTTTGATCGGGTCCTCGTTATATTGATTAATCTTTACAATTGCCCCTGGACCAGGATCTATGTGTGCTTGAATTCCATTGAATTTATACAAATATCCGCCTGTGGCTCTATGTTGGGTTCTGATATGATGCCTTCCCCCTCCAGATCCTAGGATAATTAATTCATCTTCCATTTTTCTACAGCTCTAATCTAATTTTAATCTTTTACAATTAAATTTTTTGCCATTATATTAGGTAAGTATTCATCAATTTTCTTTAGTACTGGTCTTAGTCTCTGGCTTAAGATGTTTTGAATTTCATGTTTTGACAAATGTTTTTCATTGTTATTTCGTAATTCATCTACGATTGATTTTGCTATAAACTGTCCCATTTTTCCAAGCTCTACTAATTTACAGTGAATTTTATTTTTTCTATTAAATTTCTTAATAGGACTTTCTAGTGGAATTTTAAATATATGTCTAGAGCTTCTCTTTATTTGGATTTGTTTAGTCATAATGTTTGAATTCAATACTGCTACTAGATAGTAGGCTTCGTCAATGTTGTCTGTGGCATAAAAGCTTAAATCTCCAGTAACTAAGAAATTTCCGTGAATTATCGCTGAATTTAGTATTGAGCCTGAATTATTATAAACAACTTTAATTTTTGATAGTTGCCTTTGATTTATCAATTTTGACCATCGATTTAAGTTATCCATCAAAGATTTATGCCTAGTTGTGCTTTTCTTTAAATTTAAATAGATCTTATTAATTTTATCATAGAAATTTTTAGCATATGGCAATAATTGATTGTAATTAAAGCTCAAATCTATTTTTGAGAGAGGTAAAAAAACGTTGAAATAATCAAATATGTGAAATTTTACTAATTCTGTACTTTTAATTATTTTAAAAAGATATTTTTCTTCTACAATTTCGTTTTCAAACTCCTTTTTATTCCAAGGTGTTTTAGATCTTTTAAAAATTCTTTCGTCAGGATTTATTTTTATTAAAGAATCGTTTATATTTTCACTTGTAACGAATATTAAATTTCTTGGATTTAAATCTGCTCCCTTATGAAATAACTTTTTGTAATAACTCTCTACAGAGAGGAATAATCTATTTCTTTGTTTTTTTGGAATTAGTTTTTTAGTATAAAAATTATTTCCTTTTTTTTCAATTGAATAAGGAACTAAAGTTTTAATTTCTTTCAGTTTTAGTTCTATGTTAGTAAAGTAATTTATATTATTATTTTCATTTTTTAATGTGAAATGATAATCTGGCACTTCTAAATTCAAATTTGGTTGAGTTTTTTTGGATTTTTGAGCTAAAATGCATATAAAATCAATGTTAAATATTTTTTCAATCTTTTTATTAAACGTCCAGATTTTAACATTCTTAAATCCTTTAAAATTGCGAAATCGAGATGCATGGGAGCCAGTTATTACACCTTTAGTTATTACAAAAAATATTTTAGCATTTTTTTTCATAAAAACTCTTGATTGATAAAAGAAAAGTGTTGCTATCTCAATATTTAATATATTTTTTGGTCTTGGTTTAATTTCAAGTTGTTCAGCTAATTTTTTTATTTTTTCTTGATATTGATAAGCTTCAATATCACTGAAAGTATACCATGGGGGATTTCCAATAATAAGGTCAAACCTCTTA
Source organism: Candidatus Thorarchaeota archaeon (assembly GCA_048883105.1). GTDB lineage: Archaea > Asgardarchaeota > Lokiarchaeia > Sigyniarchaeales > SOKP01 > LW40-45. The sequence goes on from JBHLQY010000027.1 coordinate 20,353, forward strand.
TTCTTAATAGAAAATAATGAATCAGCCACATATAAATTAAAATGTATGTCATCGTAAGTAAAAAAATCTTTCAAGACAGTTAGGAAATTAATTTTAGAGATGAAAATCGAGATTGGATTGATATCAAAACCATAAACATTGTTGATCGCCAATATTTTTTCTTTTTCCTTTTTATTTGATGTTGTAATTCTTTTTAATATTTCGATTAAAAAATTTCCTGACCCACAACAAGGATCAAGAACCAATTCTCCAAATTTGTAGACTTTATTTATCATTTTTTTTACTAAAAATGGAGGAGTATAATACTCACCTGATTTATGTCGTAGTATTGAAGAAAGTATTTTTTTATCAAATAATCAAACTTATATTCAAGCTTAATATCCAAGTTAAAAATATGTTCAGTTATATTGTAAATTAGTGCTCTATACGTACTCAGTTTTGTATTTTCATATACATTAACTAATGGATGAAAATATTCAAAATTAAACAGATTAAGAGTATTATATTTCTCTTTTATGAATTTTTGGCAATTTTCAAAAAATTTGATATTTACATTCTTATAATTAATAGCTTTGTTTTGATTTATAATATTTTTAAAGATAAACATATGGCCGATGAAATATACCAATGAAAAAGTAATATATAATTCTATATTTACGCTTTTTGGACCGTATATTAATACAAAATCATTATACCATCTTTTAAAATGATCGCTATCGTGAATTTCTTTTTTAAGTATAAATTCCTTTAAGTTCTCAATTTCTTCATTTAAAGTCTCTAATTTGAAATCAAAATTGTCAAAAAGTCCTAATGTCCTAAACAAATACTATTACTCCTTTTTCTTTCTTAATGAATTTATCATTATCATTAAATAAAATTAATGTTATTAAACCAAAATTAAATTAAAACTTTTAATTAAATAACATTATTTATCAAAAATCATTTAATAAATATAAGGAAAAGAAGAGATATTCTTATTTTGACTACAAGTGAAATTAAACTTTCTAAAAATCTAGAAAATGGAAAGGAATTCTCTTGTAAAATGTGCGGGACTTGCTGTAGGGGCCTTCACGAAGGAGAGGTGTATCTATATAGAGATGACATCGTTAAACTGGCAAGACATTTAAAATTAAAAGGTAAATTAGGTTTAAGAGCATTTGCCAGAAATTATGTAAAAATAATTGATGAATCATTTTATTGGAAAGAATCTGGAGAAAAAAGAGGTCGAAATTATAAATTCAAGACTTTAGCTTTTAAGTTTACGGGAGATGATGAACATTGCTATTTTTTAGACGAAAATAATATATGTACTGTTCATAAAGCAAGACCATTCCAATGTCGTTGTTTCCCTTGGTGGCGCATGATGGTGAACTCATCTTCTGGCTGGAAAAATTTAGTTAATTATTCAAAAAAATGTCCAGGTTTACATGATTCTCTTTCAGAGAATCATAAAGGGAAGTTTTATTCTAGAGAAGAAATCTTAAAATGGGCGAAAAGAGAGTATGCGATTGAAAAAAAATTTTTCTTGGAAATGAAAAATAATGATTTTGACATTTTCAAAGTATATGATTTTATTTCTGAAGAAACTAATCAACAATAACTTTCTATTTTAATGGTAATTTTTGCTTAATCACATATATCTTTTATAATTAATACAAATTAGTTTTATAATTTCTTTTATTTATCCATTATTTTTTATTACAAATAATTATTAAAATCGTAAAGGTTATATAAATCATAGAGAACTTCGCATTAGTGAGATAATAAAGTATGAAGATTGGATTATTCATATGTGATTGTGGAAAAAATATAAGCGGTGTTATTGATACATCTGAATTAAAAGACCATTTTAAGGCTTATCCTGATATATTGGTTTTTGGTAATCAATATTTATGTTCTGAATTGGGTCTAAATGAATTAATAGACGAGATAAAGGAACATAAGATTTCTCGTGTGGTTATAGCAGCGTGTTCCTTTAAATTACATGGCCTCTTATTTCGAAAGACTATAGAACAAGCGGGAATTAACAGGTTTCTTATCACTTTTGCAAATATTCGTGAGCAAAATTCTTGGGTACATCCAGATGAGCCAGATAAAGCAACCCAAAAAGCAATTGATCAAATCAACATGGCAATAGCACAAGTCAAACTTTTAGAACCGTTAAAAGTTGAATATTCCAATGTCACACCAACAACCTTAATTATTGGTGGTGGAATTGCGGGAATTAAAGCGGCGATTCTAATTGCGGATGCGGGGTATAAAGTTTATCTAGTAGAAAGAGATCTTACAATTGGAGGTCATATGGCCCTGTTTGATAAGACTTTTCCCACATTAGATTGTAGTATATGTATTTTAGGGCCATTAATGAGTGAGGTTAAAGACCATCCTAATATTGAATTATTAACTTATTCAGAAGTGGAAAAAGTAGAAGGCTACGTTGGCAATTTTGATGTTACTATTAAAAAAAATCCCCGTTTTATTGTTGAAGATAATTGTGTAGGGTGTTTCGATACATGTCGAGTGGTATGTCCTATTGATATTGAAGATACTTTTTATCCACGAAAGGCTATTGATGTTCCGTATCCACAAGCGATTCCACTTTATCCTAATATAATGGAAGAATATTGCATTGGTTGTAAGGCTTGTGAACAAGCATGTGGAGATAGAAAAGCAATTGATTTCGATCAAAAACCAGAGATTTTTAATGTAAAAGTGGGAACGATAATTGTCGCAACTGGTTTTAAAACATTTGATCCAACTTTATTATCAGAATTAAATTACCATAAATATAGTGATGTTATAACTACAATGCAAATGGAACGATTATTGAATAGTGATGGTCCAACTAAAGGAAAAGTTGTGAGACCATCAAACGGCGAACTCCCGAAAAATGTTTCTTTTATTTTATGTGTTGGTTCAAGAAATAAGAAAATTCATCGCGATTATTGTAGCCAAGTTTGTTGTAATGTAGCAATAAAACAGGCAGTTTTATTGAAAAAAGAATATCCTGATATTAAAATCAATATTTATTTTACAGACATTAGAGCTGTAGGAAAAAATTGTGAAGAATTTTATAATAGAGCTCGCGAAATTTTTGGAATAAGGTTCATAAAAAGTAATGTCTCAGCAATATTGAAAAGCGATATTTCTGATGAGTTATTAGTTCGGGGAGAAGATGTTATCGAGAATCGTCTTTTCGAGAATAAAACGAATTTAGTGGTTTTGGCTGTAGGTACCGAACCTCCAGAGGGAACTGATAAATTAAGTCAATTATTGAATATTTCTCAAGATCCTTACGGATTCTTACTTGAAAAACATTTAAAGGTAAAACCTTCAGAGACCTCTGTAAATGGAATATTTTTAGCGGGAATGATACAAGGACCTAAAGATATTCCTACAAGCATTGCTCATGCTGAAAGTGCCGCTGCAAAGGCTGTTGCTTTAATAGCAGTAGGAAAAGTCGAATTAGATCCACATATTGTCTATTTCGACTCAAAAAAATGCGATCTATGCAGACTCTGTGAAAATATTTGTATTTACAACGCTATTAACATTGAAGGAAAAAAATTGACTATTATTCAGGCAAATTGTACTGGATGTGGTGCATGCGCTGCAATGTGTCCCCAAGATGCGCTTTATATTCCTGGTTTTAGAAAAACACAGATTTCTGCACAACTTAATGCAATTTTAAAGAAAAAAAAAGAATCTCCTCTAATTGTGTCTTTTTTATGCAATTGGTGTTCTTATTTAGGTGCCGATCTTGCTGGTATAAGTAAATTAACTTATCCTACTAATATTAGAAACATCCATGTAATGTGTACTGCTATGTTAGATCCATCATTGGTATTTGAAGCGTTTTTTAAAGGAGCTGATGGCGTTTTGATTGCTGGTTGCTATCCACAAGATTGCCATTATGATGCTGGATTTTTAAAAGCTAAAACAAGGTATGAAAGTATAAAAGAAATGTTAGCTGAAGCTGGAATTAATGAAAATCGAGTTAAAATTATTAGTGTATCCGCTGGAGAAGGTGAAAAATTTGCTCAAATTGTTACAGAATTTAAGGAAGAATTAAAAAAATTAGGAACAATAAAACCAGAAGAATATAAACGCGAAATACAGAGGGAGAAAAAAGTAAAAGAAAAAGCTCATTTAGATGAGATATGAGAGACTTTTCAAATTATAATAGAGCTTTAAAATACGCTTTTATTAATTATGGAGATTTAAAACGAAAATCGAGTGCTATTCCATATATTATCCATCCGATTCGAATGACCTCAATTTTGCGAGCTGCAGGTTTTACTGAATTTGAAGACGAAGATATTATGATTGCTGCGTTATTTCACGACCTCCTTGAAGATACTGATACATCAATAAAAGAAATAGCAAGTAAATTTGGAAATAAAGTTGCGTCTATTGTAGAAGAACTTACTATCCCAGAACAGATTAACAAAAATGAATGGCTGAAATCATTTAATAAAATGTCTAAGGAAGCTAAAATTATTAAAATAGTCGATCGAATTGATAATCTTATGAATATGAATAAAGATTATTGGTCAATTGAAAAGCAAAAATCTTATGCCGAACAAGGAAAGTTAATTTTAGAAAAATGTGGAAAGAGCCATTCTGAACTTGCTCATATCTTAAAAAATGCCATAGAAAAGATTTTAAGCGACTAATTAAGTAAAAATTAATTATTTTTATGATTTAATTTGAAATCTTCTTTACCTTTCTAATATAAGAATAATATTTTTTAGAAATAATGACTAATTTATTTATGAGAAACATAATTTTTATTCGAACTATAATAATTCAAGCGTTCTATGCCCGGGATAAACCTTAAAAAACGAAACAGCAAGGAATTAATATTTTTTAATGATGCTGTTGAATATTTTGATAAGTATGATACATTTGATGCTCAAGAAACATTAATAAATCAAGAAACAAGTCAAATTAACGTTGATAGTCCCAATCAGCTGAGAGATCAAATGTTAAACGAGTTAAATAGCTTAAGAGATTTAATTGCTAATAATCCCGACTTAAAATTTAAAGCATTATCAGAACAAGAAAAAAACTTTTTTTACGATTTTATTAATTTTTATTCTGTATGTCCTATTTGTGGTGCGTTTAATCATTACTATCACTTGAAGAAATTTTATTTTAACGAAAATAACTCTTCTATAAAAGACAAATTAATAAGATTAATGAATCTAAAAAGTAATAAATTACTAAAGTTTAACGTAAATTTTGGAATTCCTTGCTGCACCTGTTTTAAGCTAAATTTTGAAAAGAAAGGATAAATAATAAAATAGTAATTTTTTATTCTAAATAATCAACTATTTTCCCACTCTGAGTAATTTCGTAAAAAATTTTTTTATCCATTTCAATACGATTAATACAGAATGCTTTGATTAAGAAGCTGATATTATAATTAAAGGCAAACTCGTCGCTAATAATCTTATTGTCTAAAAGTGTTTTTAATAGATTTTTTTTCGAGATTCGTTCTTTTTTATTAATAATTGTTAAAATCTCCCTGCGAACTGGGTGATTTACCGCTTTTAAATAAAGATCGTGCAAATATCTAACCCCCTCAACTGTTTTACCGAACTCTTCTGGGCTTTTATAATTCTTGAAATCAAATTCATCTGGCATGATATATAGAAATAATTCAAAAAGAAAAATTTATACTTTTTAACTTTAGATTAAATCCATATAATACCAATAGTTAGGACTTTTTAAGCGTTTTACAAATTAAAAGAGCTTAAATAGATTCAATTTAACTAAAAATGAATTTTTAAAACAATACACTTATAAATATTCTTAACTAATTATTTTATTACCACTAATAAAGATTTTAACTAAAAAAAAAAATAAAAAAAGATGGTGAAATAAATGGGAAATGCTACGGGAATATTAGGTTTGGTTTTTGGAATAATAGCTGTTGTCTTAAGTCTTCTTCTTTTTACAGTTGTAATTGGTCTAGTTCTGGGAATTGTAGCTTTTATATTATCAATAATAGGGATTGCTACAAACGATTCAAAGGCACCGGGTATAATTGGATTAATTTTTTCAATAATTGCCATTGTTTTAGCCATTGTAATTCTTATGGCGTTTGTAGCTTGGATTGCCTATACTTCTGCTTAAAAAATACTAATTTTTTTTTTTCTTATATTCGTTTTCTAGGGCTCACCTAAATTTAAATAATTAGATAATTAAAAAATTGGACTCCAAATTATTTTATAATATCAAGTTCATATATATATTATAAAAAAGTTGACCTAAATGAATTATACAATTCTTAAGTGATATGAATGGCAAAAAAGGATTTTATACCAGATCCTCAAAGAAATCCATACAGGATACGAACTCCCTCTGGACCTCAAAATAATCCAGGAAACCCAGAATTTATAGATTTCAATACTCAAAGAGTGTGTCCCGCATGTGGAGGAGTTATAAAAATCACTCATAATTTTTGTAAATTTTGCGGCGTAGATCTCAGTCGTATTGAACCAATTGGCACTTCGGACGAAGTTTCTAAACAATTAGCGATAACCGCCGCTACAGATCCCAATGCTGAAGTTAGGAAAGAAGCTGTTGACACTCTCGGAAATTTTGGTGATAAGAAAGTTTTAGGTGTATTAACTTATATTATGCTGCATGATCCCGATCCAGAGGTCCGAAGGGAAGCGGTTGATGAATTAGGAGATCTCCATCATCCTTATTCTTTAGAAACCTTAGCCAAAGCTCTTAAAGATGAGTCTCCTGAAGTGAGAAAAGAAGCAATTGAAGGTCTGAAAAAAATAAAAAAGAAGGTTAAAGAAGAAAAAATGGAAAAGGGAAAAGCTTCAGAGAGAGAAGAGAAGAGTGATAAAAAGGATGAGGATGATAAAGAAGAGGAACAAGAGCGAGAAGATCATTTGCTTTAAATATCTTTATTTTTTTATTATGCTAAGTAAGATTTTAATGGTTTAATTTAATTAACACAAAATAGGATCTTTTTCTTTTTTAAGTTCTGAATATTTTAAGCTTTAGGGATCTTAGGTAATTTCCGTGTTCCAGAAGATCTTTTGGGAG
>JBHLQY010000028.1:0-27373 GCA_048883105.1 Candidatus Thorarchaeota archaeon
TTAAATACAAAATGTTTAAATCAAAATTAAAGTTAATTTACTTAATTATCTTAAGATAATTGAAAACAGAGAAAAGAATAAAAGAACTCAAAGAAGAATAAAGGAAATTTTAAACCTTATACGGGAAAATGGTGATTTTTTTGGCTAAAAAGGTTCAAGACGATTCAAAAGTGTTTATAGGCAGAAAGAGAAGTATGAATTATGTGCTCGCTGTTATGGTGGTTCTCAACGAAAACAAACCAGTTCGACTTTTAGCACGTGGGAGATCGATTTCGAAGGCTGTAGATGTTGCTGAAATTGTTAGAAACAATTTTTCACTAGGAGCCACATATGGTGAGGTTTTAATTAATACAGAAGAAATTACAAACAAAGATGGCACGAAAAGTAACGTAAGCGCGTTGGAAATTGAAATTCTGCCACCAAAATAGAAGTAAAAGCTCTGGAGAATATTAGGAGATTTTCTCGCTTCTTTTTTTTTTAAATTTTTATATTTATTTTACAAGGAACTCTTTAAATCGTTTAGTTTTGTTTGCAAATTCTCAATATCCGATTTAGTAATCGTATTGTCATTTATTTTAGTAATAATTTTTAAAAAATCCTTAATCATCGGATGTTCAATAACAATTGTAGTTTGATTTAACGTGTTAACGTCTAAAATTAGAGCAGAATTTAATGTCTCACCAGTACCAAAAATATCTTTTAATAAAAGTTCTTGTTTGTCTGAGTAACTCAATATTGTGATGTCCTCCCCTATTTGAGAGCCATCGTTTTTCTTTACTATTTTAAATTCGCACATATCAAGTTTTACACGTATTTCTTAAATAATATACTTTACGATATGGTTAAATCTAATAAAAACAATATTTTTAATTTATATTTAATAAACTAAAATATAACTATTATTATAAACAAAACTGAAATATCAAGAGAATTGATGACAATATGGCAAGACCATACCAGAAAGCTAATATACCTGGGCCCGAGATGGGAACCTCAGTTTCTGACCCAAAAGTTATGGCAAATCTTCTAAAAAGTCCTAAGAAAAAAGTAATTGTCATAGGTTCAGAATCATTAAGATGGGAACTCGACGGGAAAAAGGTTGCTGATTATTTTATCGAGATTGCAAAGAAGCTGGAATGTCATGTGATAGCAACGGGACATACATATAAATACTTAAAGGATAAAATTGATTCTGGCAAATTGTGGGATATGTCTCTCATAAACATTACAGGACGACTTGTTGACATTAACTGGAAAGGTTTAGATGGAGAGGGACAATATGAGATGGCAATTTTCGGAGGACATCTCGTATACTACGTGTCTCAGACACTGAGCCGAATTAAGAACTTTTCAAATTGGGTAAGAACTATAGAACTCGATAAATATGCTCATCCAAATGCGCGCTTCAGCTTGCCAAATATCAGCGACGAAGAATGGAAAGAATTTTTAGAAAAAGTTATCGAGAATTTATAAAATGATTGAAATAATAGAAAAAAATAATTTAATGAGGAGATTTATGAAATGAGTTTTTCAGATATGCCTGTTGATGTCGGACCTGTTTACGAGGGAGAGCGCATAAGAGGAAATCAAATGTATGTTGAATTAGGCGGCCCTAAAATTGAAAAACATTTTGAATTAGTCAGAGTGAAACCAGATAAGGATATCAATGATGGACAAGTAAAAATAATAGGTCCTGACTTGAAAGATATGGAAATAGGTTCAAGCAATCCAATTGGCATCTTAGTTGAAGTAGCAGGTCCTGAGTTAGAAGAAGATTTAGAAGCCGTGTTTGAAAGAAGAATTCACGAATTCTGCAATTTCGTTAATGGAATAATGCATCTTAACCAAAGATATACTAATTGGATGCGACTTAGTAAAACTGCATTCGAGAAGGGATTTAATAGCCTTAATTTTTTAGGAGAAATTTTAATCCGGCTGTTTAAAGCAGAGTTACCAATTATCAAGAAGGCACAAGTTACGCTTTATACAGATGCTAAAGAAATTGAAAAACCTTATGCTATGGCAATGGAAATATATAGCAAGAGAGATGAAAGAGCTCGAAGTATTAATGATGAGGATGTTGATATGTTCTATGGTTGTGTTTTATGTCAATCATTTGCTCCAACTCATGCTTGCTGTATAACTCCAAATCGTATGAGTTTATGTGGCTCTATTTCATGGTTTGATGCCAGAGCTGCAGCAAGAGTAGATCCTAAAGGTCCTCTGTTTGAAGTACCCATTGGTGAGACTCTTAATAAAGAAGCTGGAGAATATTCTGGGGTAAATGAAATGATTAAGAAGCGTTCACTGGGAGAAATTAGCAGGATTTATCTTTATTCAGGAATGGAATTCCCACATACATCATGTGGATGCTTTGAAGCTATAGATTTTCTAATTCCCGAAACAGGAGTAGGACACGGTATAATTGACAGAAGCCATGATGGTGTTGCTATCAATGGTTTACCATTCTCAGCGATGGCAAATCAAACTGGTGGGGGAAAGCAAATGCCAGGTTTCAACGGTATTAGTATCCAATATATCGTTTCTCCGAAGTTTCAACAATATGATGGAGGCATTTCCAATGTTGTCTGGATGGGCAAAGCTGTAAAAGATCGTGTTGCTGAATTTTTGCCAGCTGATCTTGTCGATAAAATCGCTACTGAGGAAGAGGTTAACGATTTAAGCGAATTACCGGCTTGGCTAGAAGAAAAAGGGCATCCTATTGTAGAAACTGAAGAATATAAAGCTGCTATTAGTGGTATTGAAGAAGAGGAAGAAGAATTGGAAGAAGAAGGAGCAATGATGCCAATTGGAACTGTTGGAATGACTATTCCAGGAGTAGGAGGTGCTGGTGGCTTCAAAATTATACTGAAGAACTGTAAGATACATGCGGAAAGTATTATAATTAAGAAGATCGAGCCCAGACGGGGCAGAAAAAAATAATTCTATTTTGATTTTTTTATTTTTTTATTTAAATCTATTGAGATCTTTCACTGTTTTTTAAGACTATTTCTATTTATAAACTGGATTTTCTAAAGACAAAAGAAGTGCTTTAGTTCAAGATGATAATTCAATTATTTATCAAAAAAAGATTTAAATATAATATCCCGTGCTATCTTCTGTATATTTATTTTTATCGTCATCGTTCTCGTCATCGTCCTCTTTGTTGTCCATGATTTTTTTATAAAAGGCTTTTATAATATCTTCTGGATCTGCATTTGGATCTAGATCTTTAAAATCTCTTGGATCAATTTTGATAATCCCGCCTCGCTTGAAAGGAATAATCTTACTACGCATTTCCCTTTCAATTCTTTCTTCCCTCTTTGACTTCATACTTAATTCTTTTTTCATTAATTCTTTCAATTCGTTTACTACAAGTTTATCTAATTCGTCACATTCAAGATCCAATAAAATCTCGTTGTCAAAAGTTTTTGTAAGCCGCCTAATAGCTTTTTCCCGCTTAATTTCCGAAATCTGATTAATTGAATTTAAACCTAAAAGATTTAAGATATTAAGCCAATCTAGTTTAACTGTCCAAGAAAATTCTTTTTCTGACATCTTTTTAATTATCTTTTTCTACAGTTATAAAAGTGTTTTAAAGAAGTTAAATTTTTTCTTTTTTCTGTAAAAATATACAAGTTTCCCAAATAAATATTTAATTATTTTAATCTATAAAATTAGCTGATAAATTTTCTAATACTTGAATTTACTAACTCTGAATCATCATGCATTATCCAATGAATTGAGTTATTGTTGAGAATAATTTTTGAATTTGTTAAAATCTTATTTTTTAAAATTAATATTTTTTCTTTTTAATAGAGATATGTACTTTCTCTGCCAATCAGGTTCGATTTTATCAAGAGCCAAGATTGCTTCTTCCCTAACCCAATCATACCAATCTTTTAACGCATTGATCAACAAGGCAATTGCTCGTTCATTGCCTAATTCGCCTAATGCTTTAATAATCCCTCGCCTCAAATATCCAATATCTATTTTATTGTTATTTTCTGCTGTATCTTCTAATGCTTGTAATAATAACTCGATTAATGTTTCATTATTAACTATTTTTTTTAACGCATCCAAAGCATATTCCCATACGTCGAAACTTCCTAATCCAAGATTTTCTATAAGAGGGAAAATGGCTCTTTTATTTCTTAAATTACCTAGTGCTTGAATGACTCGAATGCGAACTAATTTACTTGAAGAATTTAGCATCTCTAATAATATGTTAGCTGAGGATGTTTCATTAAGATATCCTAAGGACTCAGCAGCATACATCTTTAATCTATCGTCATTGCTTGTTAAAGCTTTTTTCAGACTTTCAATAATAGTTCTCCTGAATTCCTTTCGTTCTGCTAATGGTACTAATAGATTTAAAGCAGTATATTTAACATCAGGTTTTTTTTCGTTCTCTATGACCCAGATCAATGGTTTTATAGCTTTTTTTTTGTTGTAATTAAATGCTAATAGTTTTGCTGCCTCCATTCTTACATCAGGATCCTCGTCCGATATGAAATAATTCTCAATTTCTTTAAAATGTGAATTATCCTTTAAGTCATTCAATATTTCTAAAATTCTCATTCTTGTCTTTTTATTATCTGCTACAGTATATAAATTATGAAGCCTTTCAATCGCTTCACTTCTACCGATTTTATTCAGGTCTTTTATAATCGAATCTGGAGCAATCAAATTTGACGAGTTTATTTTATATCATATTTCTACATGATTTTGAAAATTTAAAATTTTTAGTTATATCTGTAAAGATGAAATTTTAATCATTGAAAAGTGGGAGCTCTGAATATTAATTTTTAATTCACTCATAAATGAACTTATATAAGAAAAGTTCTGAATTAAAAAGCTAGAGTATATAAAATAGAAAATATGCGTATTTTTCTTAATTTAGGTAAAATAATGCTTAAATGATTTTCGGAAATCATTTATATATTCATTGTCAATTTCACCGAACTTAACATCACCGAATCTAATGTTCCCAAGTGACCTATGTTTCATAATTGCTATATAGTGTTTAAGGGATCTCTCAAAATCACCTACATTTAAGCTATTAACCTCCGCAAATTTAACAAGTCCAAATCTGTCTAAATAATCTTCAAAAGTAGCAATCCATTTTCCATTATTTTCAGTCATTTTACATTTTCACTTCTTTTTAAAAATTTTTATTCAAATGATTTTTTAATTAAATAAATGTTTTTTTCATAAGAAATTATAATCTGATATTTAAATAAATTCCTAAATTTCCAAGTATTAAGAGTTTTGATATATTTGATAATATCTATTTTTAAAATCCACAATTTTTTTGAAAATTTTTAAGCAAAAGTGATAATAATTTAACTTATGAAGAGTGATTTTTTTAATCCAAATTTAGGAATTGAAATGAAATGAGCAGAAAGATGGACGATAAGATTTATTTAAGATATTTGTTTCAATCTTTAAAAGTAGACGACTTAAAAAAGATCTGTAAAGATTTTGAAATAAAAGGATATTCAAAATTAAAGAAAACGGAGCTAATCGATTTTATTCTTGATTCTACGGCTGATGAAGAAATAAGCGAACTATTAAAACAAAAGGAATTAGAAATAATATCAAGCGAAATTAATTTAGCATTAAAAAAGATTAACGATGAAGATAGAGAAAATATTTCAAAAATTGAAATTGTTAATCAAGATAACCACGAGATTAAAATTTTGTTTAAAGGTTTTAATTGGGAGGTCACCTCATTTTTGTCTATAACAAAAGAAAATATTGAAAATCCCGAAAGAGATTGCGATTGTCGAATAGGATCAAATATGGGTTTTTGTAATCATTTCTGGATTGGTTTTATCTTTTCTTTGAAAGAAGGTTATTTTAAACTTTCCGATTGGACATTAACATTATTACCAGATGATTTTAAGGAAAAAATTAAGTCAATAAAATTAGTTGAAGGAGTGATTGGAGAAGAGAAAGCCGAATCAGTAAGTATAGTAGATGAGAGTTCAGACTCTTTTCAATTAATGGGACACATTGACAAAAACATTACAGTTTATGAGGGAGAGATAGAAGATATCCTTGAGCGACAACAAGATTTTCAGGGAAATATAACTACCTATTATGTTGTTACATTAAAAAACGCTAAATTTGGCCCTAGAGTGCAAAAAAAAAGTGATTTTCGCGAAGAAGATATTGTAGAAATAGAGAAATTAAAGTTAAGAATAAGTGAAAAATTGAAGAATGATCATGATTTAAAAAATGGAGATAAAATCGGTGGAAATGGAAAACTTACCAAAGATAATTTTTTAGGTTTCATTGTAAAAAATATAAGAAAAATTGAGAAAATATAAAATCTTAAGATTAATTCTGCTAATCTAAATATGAATACTATTTATATAGGTTGAGGCTGAAAGATTGAAAGCTGATGATTCATATACGGATTATGCTTATAATTTAATAAAAACAATCGAAGAGAAGTTTGGGCCACGTTACTCTAGTTCGGAGGCGGAAAAAAAAGCAAATTTATTGGTAAAGGAAGAATTTTCGAAATTTTGCGATGAAACATATATAGAAGAATTTCAAACACATCCTAATTTATATCCGCAAGGAATATTCAAAGTCACTGGTCTTATTGGGGGCATTTCATTTATATTTCTTCTTATGATATTTCCACTTACAATTCTAGCTGCTATTTTAATTTTGCTCGCATTATTCATACTATTTGCTGAATTAATGTTTATGAAGCGATGGATTAAATTTCTTTTCAAAGAAGGCATTTCAAGTAATGTTTGGGGAATTGTTAAACCAATTAGAGATGTAAAATTTCGGATAATCTTTGAAGGGCATATCGATTCAGCAAAGCAAATGAGAATAGCAGAAAAAGAGGGGGATCCGTCAATGTTACCTCTTTTATTAGGACTTGTATATCTACTTTATACATTAGCTTTTTCAATTATAGAATTCTTGGTCCAAATATTTATTGGAAACTCAATAATGATTCTCTATGAATATGGGATATTCCAATTCACGATAATCGATTTATTCTATTTTTTGCCATGGTTAATCTTATTTCCATGTTTTTTATATCTGATTCATGGAGTGACAGGTAATACTGTAGTCCCTGGGGCTGCCGACAATTTATCTGGTGTAGCTGTTACAGCTGCTCTAGGTAAATATCTAAGTAAAAATAGACCAAAAAATGTTGAAATTATTATAGCTTCAATGGGTTCTGAAGAAATTGGCGACAGAGGTGCGAAATATTTTGTAGAGCAACACGGCGACTTACTAAAAGATTCTTATGGTTTTGTTTTAGATGACACTGGGGCGGGTAATAAACTTTACATAATTGAGGGTGATTGGATGCATCAAACAACATATAGCTCTGAGGTGATAACATGTATGGAAAAAGCTGTTGATCTTTACAAAAAAGAAAATCCAGATGCGGCCCCCGTTGGAAAAAGAAGAAATGCTTTGGGATCTTCTGATGCTTGTATGTATATTAAGGGTGGTTATAAAGCTTCTTTTCTTGTAGGAGTGCAAGAATTCGAATCTGGAAAAAGAAAATTAAGTAAGCCCCCTCATTGGCATTCAATCCACGATACGTGGCAAAATATTTCTAAGAAAATGCTAAAAGATTCAATTGGAATAGCACTTAAATTTGTTGAAATTGTAGATAAAGAAATTCAGTAAAAAGAGGTATAAATAACATGGCTAAAAATTATATAATGGCAAGGTATTCTGCAGGTAATTTGATATATACTTATGAATTTATTGTTATTATTATTATTTTAATTATTTTATTACTTTTTTGGAAGTTAAATGATGATAGAAATTCGCTAATCGTTTACGTTCTTACAGGTATTGGAGATACAATTATTGAATTACTAGCTAGTGCATCTGGAATTCGAATAGTTGAAGAAACATATTTATTTGGAGTATTTTATGTTGGATTTCCCCTATTACCAGTGATTATGGGTTTTTTTGAGGGAGGAGTACAATGTATAATAGCATATCATCTTATACAGGGAATAATGCTAAAAAATAAACTTTCTTTAAAATTTTCACTCAGTTATCTCATAGTTACAATTATTATAATGATGTTTTCAAGATTGAGTGCATTTTTTAATGTATCACAAAATTCTATTGGCATTACAAGGAGATCAATCTTTTCATTAGGCTCAATTTTACTTCTTATTAGTTGTTATTTAGTTTCTTTTGGTTATTTCTTTCTAAATAAAACAATTAATAAAAGAGAACGAATAAGTTTTTTGCTATGGTATTTATTTATTATGATTGTATATTTTCCAGTGTTTTTAATCTCTCATATTACAATGACTCGTTTTATTGAAATTGAGCAAAATGGAACATATGAAGTAGCGCCTTTATTAGAACAAATTCTTGTCTTATATGGCTATGGTTTAGTGTTAGAAGCAGGAGGATTTTTCCTCCCTTATTACGTAATTATTCATCATTTTCATTTAATAGATCTTAGTGATTAGAATAATGTGTTTTCTAAAGTCAAAATCCATAAAAGAATTGCATATTTATTAAGCAATGAAAGTGTAACTTTTACTATTTATTGTATAAAAGATTTTTTTAGACAAAGGTGGGAACTTAATTTTACTTTGAGTGGTAACGGATATTGTTTGCCTAAGGTAAAATCATTCTTAAAAGACAACTGCGCGCCTCCTAAGTTTATATTAGAATGAATAGTTTTAACCTTTTTTTTCCGTATCTTTTTAATTACTTTAGTATTTATTAATTATTATGGAAAATATGGAACCTAAATCTGGTTTTGTTAATGATTTAAATATGGTATTGGCTTTGGACTTTTACGAGCTTTCGATGGGAGCTGCTTACTATCAATATAATCTTGAAAATAATATTAACGAAAAAGAAGATATTGCAACTTTTGAACTTTTTATGAGAAAATTCCCTAAAAATCGCAATTACTTAATTTTTGCCGGGTTAGAACAAGCTGTCCATTATCTACAGAATGCCAGATTTACAGAAAGAACAATAGAATTTTTGAGGAAGAAGGATATTTTTAAAAAAATTGATCCTAGTTATTTTGATAAGTATTTACCCAATTTTAGGTTTAATGTTGATGTATGGGCAATGAAAGAAGGAAATTTCTTCTTTCCTAACGAACCAGTTATGAGAGTTCAAGGACCAATATTTCAAGCCCAAATAGCTGAAACATATTTACTCAATGTTATTAATTTTCAAACAATAATTGCTTCAAAGGCTTCAAGGATTAAAAATCTAGCTCCCGATAAGGTCCTTCTTGAATTTGGTACAAGAAGATCACATAGTCCACTTGCAGGTGTATACGCAGCAAGAGCTAGTTACATTGCGGGATTTAACGGTACAAGCAACGTAGTTGCAGATATAGAATTAGGAATTAATTCATCGGGTACTATGGCTCATAGTTTTATTCAAAAATTTGATAAAGAAATCGACAGTTTCAATTCATATTACAATATTTATGACGAAAACTCAATTCTTTTAATAGATACATATGATACTGAAAAAGGGGCTCAAAAATGTTGGAACTTTGGGAACAATATAAAAGGTGTAAGAATTGATTCGGGAGACTTAATTGAACATGCTAAAAAAGTTCGAAAAATTCTAGACGAAGGTGACTGCGATAAAGTTTTAATCGTTGCAAGCTCCGATTTAAACGAATATAAAATAAAGGATATTATAGACAAAAAAGCCCCCATAGATGCATTTGGTATTGGAACAGAATTGGCAACTTCCCGCGATGACCCAACCATATCTGGTGTGTATAAATTAATGGAATATAATAATAAGCCCAGAATTAAGATTAGCGAAGAAAAAATAACTTATCCTGGAATAAAACAAGTCTTTAGGATATACGATAAAAATGGAATATTTAAAGAAGACATTTTAGCGCTGAATGAAGAGGTGCCACCCCCTAATTCCGAGGCCTTATTAACACCTGTTATGAAAAAAGGAGATTTAATAGAGGAATTACCAAAATTAGATGAAATCCAGCAATTTTATTTAGACAATATAAAAAAATTACCCGATAATTATAAGAATTTGAAAGAAGTTCAAATTTTTAAGCTGAAAATTTCCAAAAATCTAAATGATTTAACAAATTCATTGATAAAGAAATATCTATAAAGGTTCTAAAATGAAATATCAATAATCTATAACTCAACTCCTTAATAATAATAATAATTTTAAATGTATAGAAAGTTTTTTTAAAATTAATTCTATTTTAATATGAATAATTAACCTTATTTTCATTTTTGGTGTAAAAATTAATGTATCATATTGACGGAACGGATTATTTGAACACACCCTACTATCATAAAACAAGTAGCGTTTGTCCTGAATGTTTACAAGTAATTTCAGCTGAAATTTACGAGGAAAATGACCAAATCTGGATGAGGAAAACGTGTCCGGATCATGGTAATTTTAAGGATATAATCAGTTCGTCTGCAAAATATTATAAATGGACTCATTATAAAACTGATGAATGGAGCTTTGACAAAGATGGAGAGGCTAATCCTCCAGATTGTGAGATTACTGATCCTAGGGGATGTCCATATAATTGCGGTCTGTGTCCCGAACATTTATCTACTTGTTCTTTAGCATTAATAGACCTTACAAATCGATGCAATTTCAACTGTAATTTTTGCTACGCCAATGTTCAGAAAGCAGGATATTTAGTGGAACCAACTTTAGAAGAGATTGACCGAATTATGGAAAACTTTAGAAGTAAACCGATCCCATCTCCTGCCATCATGTTTACGGGTGGCGAGCCTACAGTAAGGAAGGATTTTCCTGAGATATGCGCTTTGGCTAAAAAGCACGGTTTTAAAGAAATTATTGTCGCAACTAACGGTTATGGATTCCAGAAAAAGAAAGGAGGGCTTGAATGGACTAAAAAAGTGTATGAAGCAGGCTTAGACACATTGTATCTTCAATTTGATGGTATTAACAATATCACTTACGAAAAAACACGTGGTATTAAGAATTTAATGGAATATAAAGAGCGCGTTATTGAAAATTGTCGAAAAGCAGAATTGACATCAGTTGTTTTAGTGGCTACAATCGCAAGAGGTGTTACTGATATAGAAATTGGAAATATTATTCAATATGCTATTGATAACATTGATGTGGTAAGAGGAATAACATTTCAACCAGTTTCTTTATGTGGTAGAATTACTGCTGAAGATAGGCAAGATTTGAGAATAACAAATGCTGATGTAATTACGGAGATCGATAAACAAACAGGCGGTAAAATCAGTATTGAAAATTCTTGGTATCCTTTAACAACGATCGTTGAGTGGGGAAGAATAATTGCATATATAGCAGATGTAGAACCTGTTGAATTTACGTGCCACCCTGATTGTGGATTTGCCACTTACCTTGTTATCGACCCAGAAACTAACGAGATGGTCTCAATAATGGATTATTTTGACCCTTTAAAGATTATTGATTTTGCAAATAGATTTTGGGAGAAAATTAAGAGAAAAGAAAAACAACCAATTAAGTTCTTCTCAAACCTTCTAGGAGATTTTGGTGAAACCTTAGATAAAGGATTAAATTGGGTAGATAAACAACAGTTAAAAGCGAGATTTCTTTTAGGTATGTTGCAATATACAAAGAAACCAGGTAAACTTATGGAGATGTTCAGCAGAGTCTTAATAGATGGAAAATGGGATAGTATAAGCGCTTTTACTCATGGAACACTTCTAATCAGCTCGATGCATTTTCAAGATGCTTATAATTTCAATATTGAAAGAGCAAAGCGCTGTATTGTTCATTTTGGAGTAGCTATGCCTGATGGGGAAGTAAAAGAGATCTCTTTTTGCACAATGAACATTTTCCACCGTGAGAATATAGAAAAACAAACTTCGAAGAAATTAACTGAAAAAATTAGAAACGAATTCGATACCACAGTAGGACTTCCAGCAGACGAAGTTGATCAAAAACTTGCCCATAATGGGGGAATAATCAAGGAGGATAAATTTAATAGGTGATATCTTAATGGCTGAAATAGATCCAGATACTGGTTTAAAAATCAGAAAATTAACAGAATTAAAACCTACAGCTGCTGAAGAGTACCAAGAATCGATGTTGAAAAGGGTAGATCATTTTTCACAGCAAAGAGATTCCACTTTTAATAGCTTTGTAGAAAATACTATTGTGAGTGGTCTTAGGATTTTGTTGGACTTGAAAGTGAAAGTTGATGAAGCGCTTGGTGACAATAAGGAAAAGGTCTATGATATAGTTGAAAAACTGCTTTTATTTGGTTTATAATTTTTTTTTCACAATATTTTTTTAAATTACATTTTTTTAATTATAATGGCGTTTAATGTAATTACACTTCCAGTTGTATTCTTATTTATTGTGAATGGATTTGGACAATTATATTACGCGATTAAACTAAAAAAGAAGTACCCAGAAGAACATAATATAATAAATAGTTATATTTCTTTTATTTTATGGATTTCAGCAGGATTATTATATCCCTTCATTTATTTAACGGACAATGCACGTATTAGATGGTTTCAAGTATTATCAACATTTTTTATCTGTATATTTACGCCTGGAATTCTTTTTCTAATATTATATTATCAATATAGAGTTGTTAAAAAGAATCCAGAAATAAAGAAAAGAAGAAGTTTCTCTTTTTTTAGAAAGGAATTTAATCAAAAAACAAATGAAGGCCAAGACGTTAAGAAAAGTAAATTTAAAAAAGATTTATATAGAAAAGCTTTGCATTTATTCCCAGCAAGCGTAATAATTATATTATGGATATTTGCCGTTTATATTTGGGATGGAATATGGAACGCCGACCTAATCTGGGGATTAAGTGGTGAAAATTTTGGAAAGTTTTTAATTATTACAGCGGGATATTCTGGGATTTTAGTTTTTGCGGCGTTAGATTACGTAAGATTGTCACATATTTTTAAAACCCATAGCATATTTTATTTGTTACCTGATAATGTTTCAAACCTATTAGGAAAGGCTCTAAATAGAAATGAATTATATGAATTTACGAGGCCTGCCGTTTTCGTTTTAGCACTCGTACCTATCTTTTTTTTTCCATTTGGAATATTCACAGCTGCAGCATTAATAGCAACGATTGGAGATGGTGTTGCCTCTCTTTTCGGTATAAAATTTGGAAAGCGTAATTTTCCTAAAGGTAGTGATAAGACTGTCGTTGGGTATATTGCCGGATTTTTAGTTTCATTTGGAATAGTTATTCTTTCTCTATGGATATTTGAAAGTGATTTGGTTATTGAAAAAGTATTATTAATCGCTTTAGGAGGAGCTGTTATGTTCTTTATAATTGACTATTTAAGCCTTAAAATTGATGATGATATTTTAAATCCTTTATTTTGCGCAATAGTTATGGTTTTATTGTATTATTTTCTATAATAATAACGAGGATAAAAACGATTTAGTATATAATATTATGTAAAAATGAAAATTGGATACCCATGTATTAATCTATCATTAGAATGTAGAAGTAGTAAAACATTTAGATTAAAAAATTATTCGGAAAATAAACTGAAAGAAATAGTCAAATCAAATTTAGATTGCTTATCTCAGATTCTAGAATATAATCGTAAGAATAATCTTTTTTTTTTTAGAATCACTTCAGATCTAATTCCTTTCGCTTCTCATCCGGTAATGAAATTCAATTGGCAGGATTATTTCAAACAAAATTTTTTTCAAATCGGGCAATTTATTAAAAAAAATAAAATGAGAATTACAATGCATCCGGGACAATATAATGTATTCAATTCTGTTAATCATGATGTTTATGAACGTAGCCTTTACGATCTTTTTTATCATATAGATGTGTTGGATTTGATGGAATTAGATTCTAGTGCAAAAGTGGTGATTCATGCTGGAGGAGTATATGGGGATAAAAATGAAAGTATCAATAGATTTGTTGAAAGATACAAACTTTTAGATGAGAGTATTAAAAATAGATTAGTAGTTGAAAATGATGAAAAAAGTTATAATTTAAAGGATTGCCTAAGAATTCATGAAAAAACGGGAATACCTATTATTTTAGATGTGTATCATCATGAATGTTTTAATTATGGTGAAACTATTAAAAATGCATTTAAAGCATTTAGTAAAACTTGGAAAAAAGAGGATGGGCTTCCTATAGTTCATTATAGTAGTCAAAAAGTAGGAGGTAAAAAAGGGAATCATGCATATTCAATTGATCTTAAGCATTTTCAGAAATTTATCCAAAATACTTTAGATTTTAATTTTGATTTAATGTTAGAAATTAAAGATAAGGAAAAAAGTGGTTTAAAAGCTGTGAAAATAATTAAGAATGACCCGCGATTTAATTTATGAAAATATAAGATATTATAAGAAAGAGATTATGAGCAGGTTTTATTTAAGAAAACTAACTTTTTTCTAAAATTAAATCGGCCGCTAAAGAACCAGTATACATTGAAACAGGATAACCCCCTAAAAAGGGCTCTAAAACTGAATAAATTCCAACTGTTAATAACCTTTCTATTGGACCTTGCAACAATAATTTACTCTTTATTCGTATTTTTTTAATATCTCTAGACCAACCCGCAATAGATCCTCTATAACGTTGACCCCAATCATTATAAGTTAATGGTGTTGCAATTTCTTTTACTTGGATGGAGGAGGAAAGTCCCGGTAATACTTGCTCTACTGTGTCTATGAGTTTTTCTGCCAATTCATATTTATATTCCTTATATCCTTTTTTCCTTTTTTTTTCTCCTATCCTCCATCGTTCAAAATGCTTATACGGCATGTTTACTCTTAATACTAAACTTTTCATCCCTTCTGGAGCAAAATCAGACGATTTATTTGACCACAAACATATTTCAATCTCTTTATTTTCAAAATCTTCATTATCAATATCTTGAGATTTTAGGATCTTCGCACGATAAAATAAATGATCGGCCCTTATTCTACTTAAATCTACTTTTTCGGGATTAATGCCTAAATATACGCAAAATTCAGAACCTGTATATGCTGTATTTTTAACTACATCCAAATATAGTTTTGATACCTTATTTGGATTAATCAATTCTAAGAATACTTTCTTATAATCAGCATTTGCAACAATCCAGTGAGCTCTATAAAGTTTCCCTCCTTTGATCTTTACTCCGATTGCTTTATTATTTTCAATGATTATCTCGTTTACAGGTGTGTTCAACCTTATTTCACCCCCATTTTTTCTTATAGAATCCCCTAGTAATTCATTAATCCCATGAATCCCGCAGTTGGGAAACCAAATACCTTCAATCGACATCACATTCCACATGAATGCTAAATGGACCATATTCATTGTTGGTTCGTAAGATCCCTGGGATCCTAATAATCTTTTTAGACTCTGGTACTTCAAATAATCATCCAATATGGTTTTTGATGATATTTTTGAATACGTTTCAATTATTTCATACGCTTCTTTATGATCTTCAAGTAATTTGCTCTCTGTTAATTCCCTTTTCTTTCCAACTAAATACTCAGGATGCCATTTATGGATTTGACATATCGCTTCTAACAACTGATTAAATTCCATAAAAAACTTCTCAATTCCCTCTTGATCTTCCTTATATTGCTCTTTCAATTGGTTTTCAAACTTATCCCATTCCTTAGAATATATGATATCAATTTCAGGGGAAATCAATTGAAAATGACTTCTTCTAAATGCAAAATCTTCATGAATCCCAGCTTCCTCTAATTTTTCCTTAATAAAATTAGGAAAGCTTACAGATAAAGGCCCCATAGGGAATATATAATTTCCCCTTTTAAATATATTACTGGTACCACCAATATGATGGATTTTCTCTAAAATTAAAACTCTTTTTGCATTTAAAGCTAATTTTGAAGCACATGTTAGGCCTCCAACTCCTGCACCGATTATTATTACATCATACATAAAATCTCTCAACAAATATGAAGCGATTTCGCGATCCTAAAAGATAATATTAATTTCAATATCAGACATGTCTTATAATCTAACTTATCAAGATTATAATTTAAACGTATTTAAGCTGAATAAGGAACCGCAACCTTTTCCTATTGATGGGGTTAGTCGTCCTATAACTCTGAAGATGGCGCCCTTTCTATTGCATTCGGGACATTTTTCCCAATTTACTACTTGAACTAAATCATCTAATAAAACAGCAACACCAGCATAACTATTTACTCCATATGGAGTAATTAATTCTAGTATTCCAGGCTCCCCCGTTTTTTTAATGGATTCTAACGTATTGACATCACGGACTACTATTCTACCCTTGTCATTATTAATATGAAGTATAAAATCATTGTATCTTTTTGACCAATGTCCACCGCATGCCATCGGACTTTCAGTTGCTGCAAAATTATCACAAAATTTATCTGTAGTAATATGAAACATATTACACATTTGTTCTATGAATTCTGATTTATCTACGGTATGTCCTAATTTAATTCGACCTTTAATTCCGTCCCATCCACCCCCACCAGTAATAATATGCATATTTTCTGCCATATCAAAAGTTTTTTTCTTTTTTTGAAAATAATCATTTAATACTTTATGCATCCACAGGGGAGAATTAGCCATGATTGTCGGAATTTTTTTTTTTTCAACGCGATTAAGTTCAGATTCTAACTTTTTTCCATTAATTCCTATAACTGCGCGGGCTTTAAAAGTTGTCATCATTTTCCAGATTGTTCTGGCAAAAAAGAACTGCAATAAATAATTAATATGTTTTCCTTCCCATATATCAACAATACTCTTGTATAACAGATAAGCATTCTTCCCGTAAAAATTATGCCTAATCTTATTAATAAATCTTATATTTGGTGCGAATAAAATCAGATTATTTACTTGATCTTTAATAGAATAAGAATTAAAGACTTCATCATAATTAGATTTTAAAACTTGAATATCCTCATCTAGTCGTCCGACTATACTTGGATCTCCACAAGTTGAGGAGGATTCCATCCAATAGTCTAATTTGTCAAAAGTGTTCCCTCGCAATAATTTCTTGAATTTATTATTTGATTGTTTGAATAGAATCCAGGGAACATATGGGATTTCATCAAGATTTGAGTCACTTAAAGTTACATCAAAATCGAATTCGGAGTCATCACAAAGTTTCTTATATATATCGCAATCATTTGCAGTTTCTTTAACTGTTAATGCTAAATCATCATAAAATCTATTAGAATTCATTAAAAAACATTCTCCAACACATAATCTTGATTTACTCTCTTAATTAAGATATTATATTCTTTAAAACTTTGTATAATACTACATAATAGTATATAATAAAGAATGATATTCTCTCAATTAAAACAATTAATTTTTAATAGTCAATTTTCTTAATATTAAAAATAACTTCAATATAAACAGATTTAATATGAAATCCGTAAAATTACCTAAAATGGATGAAGAAGAAATAAAATCTTCAATTGAAAAAAAAAATTTATGTCGAATTGCTTTTATTGATGAGGATTATCCATATATTTCTCCATTCCAGTATGTTCTGTTTAATAATTCTCTCTATTTTCATTTTACTGATTATGGAAAAAAAAAGAAAATTCTCTCAAGAAATTCAAATGTGTGTGTTTCAATCGAAGATTTTTCACCTGATTTGAGTAAATATCATTTTATATCAATCCAAGGAAAACTAAAACTCGTTGAAGAACTGAGTGATAAAGTTGAAGTAGTAAAAAGGATGGTAAATAAAGCAAAAAAAACTTATTCAAAAAAATTTCTTTCTGCTCATGGGTTTGAAAGAGAAATGGGTTGGGACAGCTTTCAAGCTGAAGGTCAATTAATATACAAGCTCGAAGAAGTAGGGACTCGAATTGGACTTAAATCAATGGATTAAAAATATTTTTTCTAAAGTATTTTCATAATAATAAAATGAAATTTTTCGACTTTGATGAGAAAACTCAAGAAATTTTTAACAGTTTTTTATCAAATTTCAAGCTTGTTAACTGGAAGACTTGGCTTAGGTTAACTTCACGAGAGGATTATGAAGATCTTACCTTAAAATTATCAGGATTAGATACAATTGATAATCTTTTTGAACGAATCAAAAAAGAAGAAACAGATTCAAGAAGTTTTTCGATAGAGCTCTCATCTTTTTTAAATTCTTATAACTTCAAAGAGCCTTTAATTTTATGTCATACTTCAGGAACGACAAATAGCGAGATATCACAATTAAAATGGTTCCACATGACAAAATATCTCATTGAAAGAGTTTGGGCTCCTGGAATGCAGGCGATTTTTGAATCAAGTGGTTTGGATTCTAAATCCTCAGCAATTATATTCGTTCCTTCACGTTTGAAATTTGATGGAATCAATAAGGTGAATGGAAAAGAATATATTTCTTTATACTCGTCAGAATTCTCGCAAAGAGTTATGCTTTCAGTTTTAAAACCTAAAGAGTACTTATTTTATGAATATAAAAAAGCGACTGATTTAGAAATAATTTCAAAAATTTTGAATTTGTCAGATATCGCAGTCATATCAGCACCAGCTATTACAATCTTGAAATGGGCAAATAAGAAAAGGCTACGGGAAGAAATAAAAAATTCCTTTAGTAATACAAAAAAAGACATTCCATTTGAATCTAATAGTTTAATAAATCTGATTAAAAGAGAAGGAGCTAATTCTGCTTCAAATAAAATATATAGCTTATTATCAGATAAATTATCTAATTCAACAATTATATTTAGTATTAGCTCATTAAACCAAACTGATTGGGATCTCATAAGAAAATTCATGAAATGGGAAAAAGGTAAAGAAAAATTCACGAATCTATATGTAGCGTCTGAAATAGGACCTTTTGCTGCAAGCATTGCAGAAGGAGATTATGAGATTTCTCGCTCAAATCAGATGTTTGTTTTTCCTTTAACTTTACCCATCATTGAGAAATATGGAGAAAGAAGCTTAATTTCAAGATCTTCTAATAAAATAGGAAAATTATATGTATCACGCTTTAATAATGGACATGCTCTTATCAATATCGATATTGGAGATGTAATATATATTAAAAATCAAGATGCACTACCGATAATAGACGGAAAAATATTAAGAGCAGGGTTTAATCTTAAGTATCCAATAAATATTTCTAAAAAAGTAACGATACCTTCAAACTATAACCTATACGCAGGAGAGTTTTTTTCTTTTGGAAAGTTTGATATAGTTGATCCTCGAAATCTATTAAATTGTTTGAATAGAAATTGTCAAAATAATATGGACTTAATGTTGCTTATAGGATCAACTGATAAAATCAATGAAGTTCAGCCATGGAAATTAGTATTACAAGTAAATGAAAATTCCAATTGTGCAACATCTAATGATTTTTTGGAAAAAATTTCTAAATGCCCAAGAGAGCAAGGAATATATAACGCAATAAAGGAAAAATATCTTGAACTAGAATTAATTGATGAACCACCTGTTGATTTTATAAAAGCAAGGTCAGAAATGTTATCTAAGGTTAGAAAAGGTCAAATTCCAAAGGGAATTCTAAAAAAATGGCCTCTTTATATTGTGAGTCCTTTATCTTAACATATAAGAAAAAAAAATTTTTATTTAAAAAGATCTAAGTGGATTCTTCCGTCGCGTATTTCTATAATCCTCTCAGTTTTTTCGGCAATTCGACGCTCGTGAGTTATAACGATAATCGTAGTTTTAAATTCTTCATTAATATCTCGAAAAAGATCATAGACTTTATCAGTAGCTTCTGTGTCTAAATTACCAGTTGGTTCATCTGCTAATAAAATTTTTGGATTATTCATTAAAGCTCGTGCTATCGCTGTTCGTTGTTGCTGACCTCCTGACATATTGTTTGCCAGATTATTCTTAACATCTTCAATCCCAATAAACCTTAACAACTCTAATGCTCTCTCTTTAACTTCTTTTGTTATTTTCCTTTTGCTGATTCTATAAGGTAATAATACATTTTCAAATGCGGTGTATTCTGGTAGAAGATAATGGTATTGAAATACAAAACCTATTGTTCTATTTCTTAATTCTGCCAAATCGTTTTTAGTCATCTGATCTGTTCTTTTCGCATCAATATATACCTCTCCTTTAGTGGGTTTATCCAGGGTTCCAATGATATTCATTAATGTTGATTTACCACTTCCAGAGGGGCCAACAATAGAATTAAATGAACCTTCTTCAATTTGTAAATTTATATCAAAAAGAACCTGTGTGGCAACACCAGTATAGTAAAATTTATCTATGTTCTTTAGCTCAATTACATACTCATTTCCTTTCGTTATCGCTATATTTCTCTCACTTCTTAAGTCTAATGCTTGACTATCAGCCAGTTCTTATCACCTCAATTGGATTTAACTTAGAAGATTTAATTGCTGGACTAATCGCTGCTGAAACAGATGCAACAATAATTATAGCCGCAGAAGCTAAAATGAAAATTGGATTGTATTCAATCACAATAAAATCGCTGGCAGACGCTTGAGTAAAACCCCAGAGAAAGAATATACCTAGACTAATACCACCTATTGCGCCAAATATGCCAAGGATTAACCCTTGAAACAAAAATATTAAACTGGCAGTTCGATTAGTGATTCCCATCGCTTTTAATATACCCAATTGCTGTTGTTTCTGTACTACACTTATCGCAAGCACGCTTGATATCCCAATAACTACTGAGATAAGGACAAAAGATTGAATAAATAGACTTGATAAGTTTTGTGATTGGATAGCATTTAAAAGTTGTTCATTTTCATCGATCCAATTTGAAATTTTTAGACCATCATCATCTAAATCTAATTCTTTATTAATATCATCAGCAATCTCATCAGCTTCAAACAAAAGTTCACTTTCAATCTGCATCTCTATAGATGTAACAGTCCTATTCATATTGAACATTTCTTGTACTGACGCAAGAGTAGTAATTATCCATAAACTATTAATTGCTTCTGATTCAAAATCATAAAATCCTACAATTTTAAATGTACGATTAACAGCTATACTTTTTTCTCCGATTTTTACGATTCCAAATATAGTAATTCTATCCTCAATATCGAGATCTAATTCGTCATTTAACTGTTTTCCTGTGATTGCTTCAAGATCAACGCTTGGTTCATCTCCTTCGTATATTCTTTCTGCAATATTATAAATCCTATCAGCATCATCTATATTAAATCCTCTTAGTAAAACATTTATGGTTTTTAAATCATCTTGAATTGTAGCAGGTCTGTCTGCTGCTGCTGAAATTGCAGTTATCTCATCAAATTCTTCTACATCATCCATAATGCCATTGTATCCCGCAATAAATGGATTTTCTGTATCAGATTCAATAGTTATTTGAGATGAATTACCAACTAAATTATTTACAAAGCTTTTTTGTAAACTTTGAAGCAAAATTCCAACAAAAATTTGGACGGAAATCCCTATAGATATACCAATAATGATTAACACTGTTTGCCATTTACTCCTCTTAAAAAATCTCAGAGCGATACTCAATGGTAAGATCAATTTTCATACCTCCTCAACTAATTTTTGAATATCATTATAATTTTCTAAGAAAAAATCCGCTCCTATTTTTTTAAAAATCTCTGGATTATTCAAAAATGCTAAACCACCCACGATTATTTTACCGTCAAAATCGGTATATTCTCTTATTAAAGAAATCGCCTTCTCCGCTTCCACAAGATTATAATAATTAGTAACACACAGAGCGATAATATTTGGCTTTAAGATATTGATTGCATCTCTAATTTCCGTTCGAGGTATATCTGCACCAACATAGATTGCTTCGCAGCCATAAAAAGTAAAAAGATCAGCAATCATTTTCGCCCCTATATCATAATGTTCCTCAGCAGGACATCCAACGAAAACTTTAATTTGATTTTGTTTTAATCCCTTTTCTCTCTTTTCTTTGATTATATAAGGATAACAAATTTCGATTATTGTTCTTATTATCGATGTTCTAATGTGCTCCTTCCATATACATAATTTTCCATCTTCAGAATCACAATAAAATAAATTAAATGCGGGTTCCAAGATTTCAGAATATAAAGTCGGAATATCTATTTCTTTGCTGTCCAGTTTAGAAATAATAAACTCAACACATTTTTGTTTATTCTCGTTATCGAGAAATTTTAAAAAAGTTTCATAAAATGGATGCATTAAACATTCCCTCCTAACAAGTTATTTGAGGTTCTAATTACTATTATATTTATGAATTTATTAGTTAAATCTTTATAAATCCAATAGAATTAGATTCAGATTCTTTAAAAAGGTAATTTTTTTATAGAATTTCATAAATAAATTATAAATAATGAAATAATATTACTAGGATCTTTTATATAAATCATAAAATCATTTATAATAATTAATTGAATGAATTAAGGTAATAAAATTGATTGAAAATGAAAAACACCGTCAGAATCTATTGAATATTGCACATAGATTAAAATACGCTTGGTATTCTATTCCAACAATTGAAAAAGGAGAACCAACAGAGACCTATCTTGAATACTTAAGTATAATGTACAATCCAGAAATTGCCGAATTAATTCAGAATTTAGAGCTTTTTCCTAACATGATCTCAATCGTAAAATTTTCTAAAAAAGTTGGTATGGATAAAAAAGAGCTTGCTGAGAAATTGGATAATCTCACTAAAAGAGGTTTTGTCCTTAAACTTGGAAAACAATATAGTCTTCCTACACCTTTGTTTGTACACGAATTTCCTTTCATGTATGCAATAAATTACAATAGTGAAAATGCCAAAACATTAGCAGAATTGGCAAAAAAATATTTTTACGAAGAAGAATACTATAAAAAATGGCAAACAACTTCAGATGGCACTCCTAGAGCTCGAATTTTAACTGTTAGTGAACAAATTGACCCAATAGATGAAATCGTTCCGATAGAAGAAGTATACACTATAATTGAACAATTCGATGATTTTGCTGTGATTCCATGTCCTTGTCGAAATAGAGAGGAGATCAATGGTACTAGAAGATGTAAGGATAGATATCCAATCCTCAATTGTTTAATTGTAGGACCTTATGCTAAGGGAGCATTGGAAATGGGAGATCCTGTTATTAAAGCCATTACAAAAGAAGATGCAAAGAAACTCATGAAAGAAGCTTCAGATCTCGGACTTGTACATACCACTGATAATAAGGGCACCAATATAAGACTTATATGTTCATGTTGCGAGTGTTGTTGTTCCATACTAAGCGGATTAACCAAATTAGATAACCCAAGAGCTATTGGAAGGGCAAATTATGTTGCAAAGGTTGACGAACAACTATGTGTAGGATGTGGTACTTGTATAGAACGTTGTAAATTTGGAGCTATTACTGTAAACGAAATATCTGTGATTAATATTGATAAATGTATGGGGTGCGGCTTATGTGCTGTAACTTGTTCTGAGGAGGCTATAAAGATGAAAAGATACGAAAGAGAAGAAATTCCCCTTGAGAGAGAAGAAATTGAAATTTTATAGAAATTAAGGTAAGAACAATAAAAATCCCTATTAGTGAATATAATGAATTTAAAAGAATTCAAAGTTGAAATGGAAAAGGTTGTAGGTAAAAATAATATTATCGAAGATCAAGATCAGACTAAAGGATACTCACATGACTCTCATTACCCTTTAGTAGAGGGAAATATACCCCAAATAGTAATAAGTCCTAAAAACTTTGAGGAAGTTCAGCAAATTGTTAAAGCCGCTAATAAATATAACATCCCACTTATTCCTAAAAGCTCTGAAGTAAGTCGGTATGGTGGAACTATTGCAAATAATAGTGGTATAATACTTGATTTACGGAAATTAAATCAGATTATAACCGTTGATGATACTAATATGTATGTTGTTATTGAACCTGGAGTTACATTTAAACAGTTACAGAAAGAATTAGATAATTATAAGCTTAGAATCCTCCCAACGATTTTTTCTAGTTCCGATTCGATTATTTCTTCTTATTTGGCCCGTTATCCAACATATTCTATGGCTAAATTTGAATATACAGATCTAGTTGCAAATCTTGAGATTGTTTTAGGGAATGGGGAGATCTTCAGAACTGGATCATGGGCATCAGTGAAAAGTCCACCCGTTTACCCGTATGGTTCTTCTTTAGATTTCTTTAGAATTTTTCATGGAGCGAGAGGTGGATTGGGAGTAATTACTAAAGCTTCAATAAGAGTTAAACCTAAACCTCTGATTCAAGAGATAGTATCTGTTCCGTTTTCTAATTATAAAGATTTTATTAAATTTGTGTATGAGGTTGAGAGAAAAGAAATTGGGACGGAATGTATTCTATTAAACAAAGTAAATGCTTTAAATTATTTAGAGATTAAAGATAAAACTAAAGGATTCCCAAACTGGATATTTCTAATCTGTCTGGAAGGTCCTCAAAGGCTTCCTGAAGAGAAAATTGCTTATGAAAAAGAAGCCTTAATTAGGTTAATTAGAGGGCATCAAATACAGTTAAAAATAGACGACTTAATTTATAAATTGGAACAAATTATATTAAAAGAATTCAATGATCCTCGAAATAAAAAGAAAAAAGTTTATGATCTACCGGTATATCTAACTTTAAATAAATTTCCAGATGTTTATTCAATCATTCAAAGCGAATTAAGTCAATTTAACGGTAATAAAATCGAATTGGGAGTCTCTGTTATCCCTGTTGAGCGAAATCGAACGTCTTATGTCGAATTTGATCTTTATACCGAATTTAACACTGAAAAAGAAATAACTGCATTTAAAAAATTATTTAGCAATTTAGGTGAATTAGCTGTAAAAGCTGGAGCGATTATTGATATTCCTTATGGTCCTTTAAAGCAAGTAATTTATTCTAAAGTTGGGAATTATTTAGCTTTAATTAAAGAGGTCAAGGATATTTTTGATCCAAACAATATAATGAATCCTAGAAAAATAGAAAAGGAGGTAATCTAAAATGACTGCTGACTTAGATGCGTACTATAAAATCATTCGTAATTGCAGTAAATGCGCCATGTGCCGAAATATGTCTCCTTGGGAAATGCAGAGTAAAGAATTTAAAGATATATGTCCGAGCGGAACAAGGTTTCTCTTTGAAGCCTATTTTGCTCCTGGAAAAATGGAAATAACCCGGGCATTATTAGACAATGAAATTCAGTTTTCGGATCGTTTGGAACATATAATTTTTGCGTGTCCCTTATGTGGGGGATGTCAAGCTCAATGTGAGGAGGTAAATATCATTAATCCCCTTAAGGTATTACAAGAATTACGAATGAAATACATTAAGGCAAAGGGGCCTATAACGGCTCATGCTAAATTTGCCAAAAGTATAAAAGAGTTGCATAATCCTTATAATGAACCGCATGAAAATCGGTTAGATTGGCTTCCTAAGAATATAACCTTCAATGAAGGTGCTAAAATTGCTTATTTTGTTGGATGTACATCCTCCTATAGAAGGGAAGAAATCGCAAAAGCAATGGTAAATGTTTTAAACTCATTAAAGCTTGAATTTAATATCCTTCATCCTAATGAATGGTGTTGTGGTAGTCCATTATTCATGACGGGGCAAATTGATGCTGGAATTGAATTGATGAAACATAATTTAGAAGCGATAAATGAAAAGGGAATTGATACTTTAGTGTTCTCTTGTGCAGGATGTTATAAAACTTTTAAGGAGATATATCCGCAATATGTTGAAGGATTAAATTTTAAAGTCTATCATTTTACTGAGTTTCTAGTAGATTATTTCAAAATAAATAAAACAGAACTAAAAACTTACCCCAAAAGTATCACATATCACGATCCCTGTCATTTAGGACGGCATTCTAAAGTATATGAAGCACCACGAGAAGTTTTAAAACAAATACCCGGAATAAAGTTAGTTGAGATGGAGAGAATTAAGGAAAATGCATGGTGTTGCGGGGCAGGAGCTGGAGTCTCATCAGCATATAAAGATTTTGCTTATTGGACAGCATCACAGAGACTAAAAGAAGCAGAATCTACTGGAGCAGAAATTTTAACAACATCATGTCCTTTTTGTATTACTAATTTCCTCGAAGCATCTAAAACAAGCAATATATCATTTGAGATTATACCACTTATTAAAATCGTAGAGGAGGTTATTAAATAATGGTTGAACTGAGTTTATCTAATAAACATCCAGAAGTGTATTCAAAACTGGAGCAAATTGTTGGAAAAGAGAATATTTCTGATGATCCATCGATTCGTATTGTTCATTCACGTGATCAATCTCCCTTCGCTAATTTAAAGCCTATACCTCCGGAATATGTAGTATTACCCGAAAACACAGAACAAATTCAAAAGATTATGAAGATCTCAAATGAATATAAAATTCCGGTAGTAATTCAAAATACCGGAGTGAATGCTAGTGGAGCTTGTGTCCCTTCAGAAACTGGATCAATTTTATTGCATCTTCGTCGCTTAAACCAAATTATTGAAATTGATGATCTTAATATGTCGGCAACAATACAACCCTATGTTAGCTATGCTGATTTGCAAGTAGAAACCATGAAAAAAGGTCTTTGGCTCCCATCCCCAGCTGCCCCATCCACGGTCGGAGTAATTTCAAATATGTTATTTTGTGGGATGTCATGGTGCATGACTAAATACGGATATGAAAGAAGATCAATTATTTGCATGACGTGGGTAACTCCGAAAGGTGAAATTATAAAAACTGGTTCATCAGCTATCGAAAATGGTGGTAATTTTTGGTGGAACGGCCCGGGACCAGATCTTAAAGGAATATTAACAGGGGCCATTGGTGAATTAGGGATTTGTACTGAGATGACTGTTAAGTTGTATCCATGGGTTGGAGGTTCGCAATTAAAACCAGATGAATTGGCGGAGAATACGAAAATCCTAACAATTTCATTTAGTTCTAGGGAAAGAATGGTAAAAGCACTACTGGACTTAAGCCGAGCAGATATTGCAATCGCTATAACAAGAATGCCTATAGCTTGGTCAATTATGGGCATTCCTAAATCTCTTGAAACATCAAAGGAGTTATGGGAAAGAAGGAAGCAACTTGAACCTATTATGAAAAATTTTGTTTTTATCTGCATTCAGGGAATTACGTCTAAGAAACAACTTGAATATGGTGAAGAAGTAGTTAGACAAATTGCCAAAGAAACTAGAGGATTAGTTATTGATCCTGAAACAGTTTCTCTACCTATTGATCAATTAGCTCCTGATTTTCAACCTGAGAAAAACCTAGCCGAGTTTTTTAGAGCCAAGGTTTCTCCCAGAATAATGAGATTTAAAGGGGGATTCATGCCAGCTTTCTTTCCTCAAGAACCAATCGAAAAGGCGCTCAAGAGTGAAGAATTAATGGAGGACACGTTAAAAGATTTTCCAATCCACCCCCAAGATCTTTATAGCAGCTG
>JBHLQY010000029.1:0-26942 GCA_048883105.1 Candidatus Thorarchaeota archaeon
CTATCGCATCACTTTCTAAAACATCCAGCGCCTCCCTTAAAGTGGTAGGTAATTGTTTAATCCCTGCCGCTTTTTTTTCTGATTCAGTCATTTCATATACATCCTTATCTACAGGATCACCTGGATCAATTTTCTTTTTTATACCTTCTAAACCTGCTGTAACAATTGCAGCGAACGCAAAATATGGATTTGTAGAAGGATCAACACCTCTATATTCTATTCTTCTTCTATTCTTGTACTTTTCACCTTTCAAATACACTGGAATACGTATAAGTGCTGATCGGTTTCGCCTGCTATACATTATATTGATTGGAGCCTCAAAACCAGGAACCAATCGCTTGTATGAATTAACTGTTGGACAACATATGGCAGTTAATGCCTCAGCATGTTCTAATAGACCTCCAATATAATATCGACATATTTGACTTATTTCCGCATAATCATCACTAGGATCCCAGAATGCATTATCACCATTCTTAAATAATGAATTATGGACGTGCATACCACTCGCATTATCTAAATAGATTGGTTTTGGCATGAAAGTTGCGATCCAGCCATATTTAGCAGCAATATTTCTTGCTGATAGCTTATAGATTTGGACTTTATCTGCTGTGTCGAGTAAATCGCTATAACGATAATTTAACTCAACTTGACCTTTAGTCGATACCTCATGGTGATGCATTTCTATAGTATAACCCATTATTTCGAGAGTATGAGCTAATTCATTACGATAGGCATTTGTCGTATCCTCTGGAGGATTTCGAAAGTATGCTTCTTTAGGACGTAGTATATATCCTCCTATGTCAGTCTCAGGAGACACTGGATTGACTCGAGGTGGCCCCCAGCTATCTCCCGCACCCCCCTTAGGACTGACGAAAATATCATAATTCAAGGCACTTGGATCTATAGATTTGAACACAAAAAATTCTATTTCCGGTCCGAAAGAAGGGATATACCCCATAGATCTAGCCTTTTCTACAGCTCGTCTTGCAACATACCCTCTAGGATCGCAATCTGCTGCTTCACAGCTTCCAAAAGGTTCTCTAATGTCTCCTATAAGCACAGCCGTTTTTTGAATACCGCTTGTCCATGGAAGAACATATAAAGCTTCAGGATTGGGGTAAAATATCATGTCACTCGTATGAAGTTCCCTAAATCCCCTTATGCTTGATCCATCAAATCCAATTCCTGTCTCAAAATACTGTTCTCCTTCCAGAAAATGGTGAACTGGTGAACTAAAGCTTTGAAAGATACCTCGAACATCAGTGAAAGCGCACAATATAAATTTCACTTCTTCCTCTTTTAATATCTTTTTAGCAGCGTCTGCGGTTTCCATCTCAGAACTAATAATACCCTTTGCCAGACTTTGTTTTGTTGTAGTCATTCTAACCTCAAACTTTTGGTTTTTAATTGATTATATATATTTATGGATCTTGGTTATATTTTGAAATTATAGTTATATTTGTATTATGATCAAATATGTTATTATTGTATTTAAATGTTGACATTCGCCCCGAAAGAAAAGAATAAAAAGGACAATTGTCCAGACAAAAATTCATAATAATTCATAACTTGATCATTCTATCACTTATGGAAAGCTTTCTGGGACGATTGAACAATTTTAAATATTTAGTTGATCATATATTATATGATGAATAATATGAATTTACAAAAATTAGATTCTACAGATAAGAAGATCTTAAAAAAGCTTAGTGAAGATTGTCGTAAATCTTTTCGCGAAATAGGTCGAGAATTAGACAAATCCCCAACAACAATTTCAAAACATGTGGATGAGTTAATAGAAAAAGAAGTTATAAAAGGCTTTAAAGTAGATATTGATTATGAGAAATTAGGATATGATATTATTGCATTAGTTGAACTCACGATTTCACAAGGCAAAATGCTGGAGGTGGAAAATGAAATTGCTAGCGATCCTCATGTTTTTGGTGTTTATGATATCACAGGTACATATGATGCACTTATTTTGGCAAGATTTAATAAAAGAAAAGATCTTAGCAAAATAGTAAAAGATATCAATTCTAAACCTTACGTTGAGCACACAAATACTCATCTAATTTTGAATATCATTAAAGAAGGAACTTCATTTACGGAATTAATGGAACATGAAAAGAAAAAAATATAATTAATAACTATAAAGTTAAAATATTATGAATCTAAAAAATTGGAAACAGAAAGCTTACATTTATGAGATTTTTGGATGCATTCAATTCGCAGTCTTAATTTTTATTGCAATGTTATTTTATACAGGCGGGACTCCTGAAAATCCTGATATTCAGGGTTACTCGTTCTGGGGTAATACTATAAGCGATTTGGGGCGAATTACTGCCCATTCGGGTAAAGTAAATACAATTTCAATGATATTTTTTACCATAGCATTGTGCCTTTGGTCGGTTTCATTAATTCCTTTCTTTCTTGCATTGCTATACTTATTTAATGAAGTCAAGTCAGAAAAAATATCTAGCATCATTGGTTCTATATTCGGAATAATTGCGTCAATCTCGTTGATTGGGATAGTATTTACCCCTGCTGATATTTTGCTTGGGCCGCATATGATATTTGTTTATATAAGGTATTCATCTATGATATTTATGGGTATCTCTTATTCAATAACATTATATTTGAATAAAGAGTTTCCAAAACATTATACATCCCTTTTTATCGTTTTTACAATTGTTTATTTCATAATTTCAATGATGGGTTTAGTGGGATTGGCAACGAATCGTACTATAATGGTGATTGGTCAAAAAATTGGCACAATTGCAACGTTAACTTGTTTCATTATTGTTGGATATGGTGCTTGGAAATTAGAAAAATCTTAAAGTAAAAATAATAAAAAATTCCCCTTTTTTTTTAAACCAAATTTTATTTAAAATCTAAAAAAAAATTTGATAAATTTTAGCGAACTCTGTCGAGTTTCCAGAATCTTTTAACTAATAATATTTGGATATTATATTCGTATAAAATAGCATTTTTTCAATAGAAAGTTAAAGAGTTTTATTTATTGAAATTTCAAAGTGAGTTCAGAAAATTCTATGATTAGCGACAGGTCAAATTGTTATAATAAGATTATTGATTGTTACTTAAGGAATAAACATGATTATCATAAACTAGAAGATTGTAAAAACAAATCAATTCTTAGCTTAATGAAAATACTGAGACAAAGCAATGATCAAACATTTGTTGAAAATGCTCTTGTATTTGTATTATCTTTATTTAACCGTTCAGCTCCTCCAGATTTATATAGTTCTCTTGGCACTGATTCAAAAAAATGTAGCAATGAAGAAAAAGAAATACTAATATCTTTATTAAAAAAAGAATTTCTTTAGTCTTTACTCTTGATAAAGATTCACTCTTAGAAACAAAGCAGATATTATGTTCATAATACATGTATTTTTCTTTAAAATTCTTCGTAATGATAATTATAGAATTGAATTTAAAAAAAATTGCAATGGGATAAATAATGTTTTCAAGATCAGGACATTTTGAACGTGATAAATCGCCTATTAAGAAAAAATTTCAAAATAACAATCTTAAAGTAAGCTTTGAAGATAACTCAATTTCTAAAGTTTCAAATGCCATTGTTTCTTTCCTTAGTCTTTATAAAAAACTTCTTCGACCTGATATAAGTTCTGAAACTGAGGACATTGATATCGAAGAAGCTAAACCTGAATTAAAAAAGATTTTAAATGAATTCAACACCGGAGATTTTAAAGTTAGTTATGAAGATAACGCCGTTGTCGATGTCTTGAATGCAATTGTTTCATTTCTCAGCCTTTCTAAAAATGAAAATTCTCCAGACATATATTCTGGAACTGAAGATATACCTTTTGAGAAGAAAGATCCCGAGTTTAAAAAGATTATGGAAGAAGAATTCGCAGATAGTAAAGATAAATTGGAGGTTGTGGATAAATCAATAGAAACCAAGGACCAGAAAGATTTCATTTCTCCAAAAGAATTTGTAAAGGAAACTGCTCCAAAACAATGGATCAATGCTAACATACAAAGTTCTCTCTCATCGTGGCTAAAAAACTTAGTAAATAAATATGGAATTATTTTCGATTTCATTGTTGGAATAATGCACGACTTTGAAAATAAACAAGTAGTGCTTAATATCGATGGTAATATATATGATATAACTGAAACTCTCAATAAATGGGAAGAAGAGATAGGCGATTATAGAGAAGATGATTATTGGTATGAAATCAAAGGAGCCGATTATGTAGAATGGTTTGAAGTAAAATGTGAAGAAAAATTAAAATCCAAGGACGAAATTATATTTGACGCTCTTAATAAGAACTCGAATCCTCATTTTCGTGAATTTATGTGGCTCGCTTATAAAACTTCCGAGAAATTCATTATGTTTAGGGAAAAATATGGTAGAAACTATCAAATTTTTCTTAAAATAGGGGATCTTATCACTTCATTTAATATGTAAACTCATATTTTCTTCATTAAAAGTAAGAAGAATACTACTGTATTAAATACTAAACGATATTTTAATATGTATGCGCTGTAATCCCATATAGACCTGTCTGCGAATCTTGAAAGATAGGTAAATGAGGCGGATAATAAGTAAAAACTACATATAAAGAAGCTAAAAATATAATCGCAATCAAAGCTATTTTTGAAATATATTTCGGAAATTGATTCAAAATCAAAATTTTATAACTAACAAATTGGGCAATTACTATAGCGATGAGAAAAATTAGAATATCAACTATTAACAATTCAATTCTAAGAATCGCTGTATATGAATAAAAAACTACAACAATGAAAATTGGAATTATAAACGCAGCAATGGTTTTCGCCAATGTGAAATTGTTTATTTTTTCCTTTACAAATTTATATTCAATAGGTGCGAAAAAGATTAATGGCCAAAATCCTAGTTTTAAATGTTCCCATACACTCTCGTTTACAGCAGCTATTGCACCAATGGGGTAAAAATAGCCTGACCACTCAAATAAAAAATGTAAGATATTTCCAATTATGAATATAAATATAATTCCTAAAATTTGCCACTTCAATACGTATTTTTGCATTTTTCACACCTTTAAATCAATTCAAAATAATTTCATGCTGGTGTTTTGCCAAGATATAAAGTAATCCCACAGAAAAGATGAGTAATATTGTTACTATTAGAATTCCCATATAAACTGCTGTTATCCCTCCAAAATTAAAAAAGGGGGTGTATGTCACGGGCACTAAGGCATTTCCTATAAAATATCCTGCTGTTGCCAACCCTGCAAGAGCACCGCGCCGTTCTGGAGAAAAGATTTGGCTATAATATGTAAAAGTAGGAAAAAGCATTCCTCCCGCGACTGCCACGATTATGAGACCTATTGCAACATAAATAAGTAATTTGGAACGAGTAATATCACCTAAGATAAGCAATAATGAAACTCCAATCAATAATGATAGCAATCCAAGCAATAAAGCAATGCCTACACCTTTTTTCTTGATAAGATGTCCTCCCACGATTCCTGAAATTGCAGCAATAACTCCCACAATAAAAAGAATTAATCCAACAACAGCTTCATTTACAGCTCCTGTAAATGCTCTTGAACTCCAAATCAACGTAGCTAAATAAGTTTGTGATGTCAAAAATGCTGACAATATCATTAGAATTACAAGAGGTCGGCGTATTTCTATATGAAGGTGTGTAAAAAATAACCGAAGACCAGCGTCTTTATCTACTTTTTGAGGAGGTTGTTTTATAGTAATTAATACTATAAAAGAAAAAATAGTAATTAAGACAAAAAGTACATAAAGATATCGCCATCCAACTACAATCATTTGTCCAGCTAATAAAGGACCTAATCCAACTCCAAGATTAGCTACAGCTCCAAGATAACCAATTCTCTTAGGAATCTCAGCCCCCTTAGTAATGTCAGTTATTAAAGCTATTAAAACTGGATTAACAAATCCGAATCCAATTCCTCCTAATATATTTGCGACTACAAACATTAAAAACGAGAAAGAAGTTGCGGCAACAATCATTCCGATACCAAATATTACTAATCCAAATAAAATAACAGGAAATCGACCTTTAACATCGGAAATAGCACCTGAAAAAAGTTGAATAAATGCAAAAGGAAACATGAATGCGGGGATTGCAATTAATATAGTACTCGGGGTAGCATTAAATTCTTTAGAAAGTACTCCAAATAAAACTAAAATGACATTCCCCATTACAGGGCCAAATCCAAAAAGTAAAAATATTATAACCTGAAGAAATTTTGAAACCTCTTGTTGACTTCTATTCTCATATAAATTCCCTTTTTTAGCCATATTAGTTGTCGTTTTGTAATTTTCAAAGGAAATTTAATCTAAAATAAATTAATGAAAAATATAAATCTATTTTGTATATTTAATAGATTTTAAATCAGAATGTAAATAATGAACTGATTTCTAAGACAAAGAATGAAGTTTATTATTGCCATATATCGCATATCTGTTTCTACAAGAGTATTTAATTTAGTATAAAATATAGAAGATATGATATTTCTTCAATATGATTGGAAAAATTAATAAATTTCATTACAATATAATCAATATAATCAATATAATGAATATTTTCAAAATAACGTTATAGTTGCTTATTAATAATCTATTAAACTAATTATTATAAAATATAAATCATTTTCTTTAATTGAAATTGTTTTTTTATAATTAAAATATCTCTCTCATACAAAAAGTTATTATGCATATAAAAGAAAAAGATAATAATACGAGAGATAAGCTCATAGAGCAATGTGCTGTCTTTGGGGTTATTTGTGATGATATAAGTTATTCTGTATCTCAACTGTTGTATCAAGGATTAATTGCTTTACAACACCGAGGGCAAGAATCGGCTGGTATTTCGATACTTCAAACGGGTGGTAAAATTTTCACCTATAAAAAGAAAGGATTAGTTTCTCAAGTTTTAACTGAAAGAATTCAATCTCATTTTTGGGGCAATATCGGAATTGGTCATAATAGATATGCAACTACGGGGGCATCTGAATTCTCGTCATCTGATTATATACAACCCTATCATTTTAAGAATAATGTGCTTGAATTTTCTTTTGCTTTCAATGGAACGATTCCAGTTTATGATGAGATTAAAGAAAAATTGAATGAAATGGGGCGAGTGTTTATAACCAATACAGATACTGAGGTTATTGGTCAATTAATAGCATCAATTGCTTTAGAAACAGAAAATTGGGCAGAAGTTTTAAAAAAAGCAAGCAATTATCTTAAAGGCTCATATTCTTTAATTTTATTGACTCCAAAAGGCGATATTTATGCTATACGAGATCCTCTCGGATTTAAGCCTTTATGTATTGGTGAGTTAAAAACAGAGAAAAGAAATTTGTATTATGTTGCTTCAGAATCATGTGCTATTGATGCAGTCGGTGGATCCTTCTTAAGAGACGTTAAACCTGGAGAGATCATTCATTTAAGCATTAAAGAAAATATTCATTCTGAAATAATTTTAAAAGAAAAAAGAGGAGCATTATGTCAATTTGAGTTTGTATATTTCGCGCGCCCAGATTCCATTATTGATGGCGTTTCTGTTGCTGAAGCTAGATTTAGATTAGGTAAATATTTAGCAAAACGAGATCCATATTTGCTAGACTCTAATATGAAAGAAAATGCCATAGTAGTTCCAGTTCCTGATTCAGGTCGTAGTGCGTCAGTAGGTTACGCAAAAGAGGCTGGATTACCTTATGTTGAGGGATTAATGAAAAATCGATATGTTTGGAGGACTTTTATAATGCCAGGTCAAAAACGAAGAAAAGCAGCTGTTAAGGAAAAATTAAATCCAATAAGAAGTGTTATTCAGGGGAAAGAAGTAATTCTAATTGATGATTCCGTTGTGAGAGGTACAACTACAAGTCAAATTATTTCTTTGTTAAAAGAAAAGGGCGGTGCAAAAGCTGTCCATTTAAGAATTAGTTGTCCCCCCATTATAAGTGCATGCTATATGGGGATTGACTTTCCTACTAAGGATGAATTAATTGCTAGTAGATCCCTGAAATTATTTGGAAAAGATTATATTGAAGAGACTAGAAAAATGCTAGGCGCTGATACATTAATATATCAAACAATAGATGATTTAATTTTATCAATTGGATTCAGAAAAGATCGACTATGTCTGGCATGCTTGACAGGAGATTATCCTCTTAAATCCTTTGATAAATTAGCTCAGATTGAAAAGGCCATAATAAATTCGAGAAATATACATGAATAGACATTTATAAACAAGAATACTCATTTTAAACCCAATAAATCTCTAAAATTATAACAATTTTTTTTAAAAAAAAACTAAAAATTTTATACATAGTAACCGCAGTAATTGCCACCAAACGGTCTTTTGGAGATTGGTTTTATTATTTGAAATGGCTTTCTATTAATTATCTCTAATGGTATATGAAAGATTTCACAAAATTCTCTAATAAATGGCTCAATACTTGTCATATCCTCTTCTGTTGTATCAAAAATTTTCGCACCTACTCCCAATTTTTGAGTTAAATCTTCTTCCGTCCTTAACATAATTTTTCCTCGATGAATTCCTGTTCCTAATTCTGCTCCACATATTGGTTGATCGCTTTCAATAACCGCGCCATCATTTAAAAATTTTAATCCGAGAGAAATAATCAACCCTCCTGCCATATATTCCCCTAAAAAGTCTTTTGCTGTTCCTCCAATAATTATAATTGGGTATTTAAGTTTATATTCTTTAATATGAATCCCAACTCTATAACCAACATCTTTTTTAACATAGATTTTACCTCCTCTGGCAGATAAGCCAATGACATCCCCTCCATCACCATCGATTATTATAAAACCATCATTCATTGTATTTCCCGTTTGATCTTCGCAATTCCCATTGACAATAATTTTAGGGCCATCCATAAAAACACCTAAATCATTTCCAGGAACTCCATTTATAACAATTTCAATATCTCCTTGTATGGAGGCAGCAATGAACCTTTGTCCACAAACATTATTCAAAATTAATCTATTATATCCATTATTTTTAGCTTCATGTATTTCTTCATTTAGATCTTGATAACTTAATGGTTCTCCATTTGGATATGCATCTATTTTTATAGTTTTTTTATCATCTTTACTTAAAATTAAATGACTATTTATCAATTTTTTCACTCTCCCGCATGTTTTACTCCTAATATTTCAGCAATTTTTGGATTTGGGCCAATATATCTTAATCTATCTCTATTTGACCGAAGAGATTCAACAGAATCAATTCCCATTGCTCCTAACACTTCTTTCAATTCTTCATTCCAGCTATGAAAAAGGTTTATGAGTCGATTCCTTGCTACATCAATATCGAGCCTTTTAACAAGGTACTCTTGTTGTGTAGCAATTCCCCATGAGCATAAACCTCTAAAGCACTGCTGACATACTCGACATCCCATAGCAATTAAAACAGGTAACGCACACATTCCTACATCAGCACCTAACGCTATTACTTTAATTAAATCTGCAGAATACCTTATTGAACCTCCTGCCACAAGGGTCACTTCATCTCTTAGCCCTTCTTCTCGTAATCGCCTGTCAACTGAAGCTATAGCTAACTCAATTGGGATACCAGCATGATCTCTGATAATCCTCGGTGCTGCTCCCGTACCCCCTCTCATTCCATCAAGAGTTAAGAAATCTGCCCCTCCTCGAACAATACCTACAGCTATAGGTGCGGAATTATGGACTGCAGCAATCTTAACCCCAACTGGAACTTTATACCGGGTTGCTTCTTTTAATGCAGCTATTAATTGTGCAAGATCCTCAATAGAATATATGTCATGATGTGGGTACGGACTAAGAGCATCTGAACCTTTAGGGATCATTCTTGTTTGTGAGATTAGGCTATTTACTTTCTCACCAGGCAAATGTCCGCCATGTCCCGGTTTCGCACCTTGCCCAATTTTAATCTCTAAACCCACCACATTATGTAAATAATTAACATCCACTCCAAATCGGCCAGAAGCTACTTCTGAAATAATATTTGGACCGAATTCATAAA
Source organism: Candidatus Thorarchaeota archaeon (assembly GCA_048883105.1). GTDB lineage: Archaea > Asgardarchaeota > Lokiarchaeia > Sigyniarchaeales > SOKP01 > LW40-45. The sequence continues at coordinate 10,049 of JBHLQY010000029.1, forward strand.
AATCAGGATGTAAACCCCCTTCACCAGAACCTGCAAGAATATTTAGCTCTTTTGTTGCTTGATATATAGCCATACATGCATTATAACTAATTGAGCCAAGGCTCATATGACCCACCATGATAGGCATATCAATCTCAAAATGTGGATAGAACTCTGTTTTTAAGGACACCTTTGCAGGATCCCTCTCATCCATCGAAAATTCAAGTTTACTTGGTTTCCGACCAAAAAACACTTTAGTCTCTATTGTTTCTCTTAATGGGTCTATTGCTGGATTTGTAACCTGACAAGCGTCGAGGAGCAAATCATCAAAGATAGTTCTGATAGGTCTATCATTTCCAGTAGCTGAAAGCAAAACTCCTCCATTACCAGATTGAGCCCAAATTATATTTAGAATCCTTCTTGTATAATTTCCATGAGGAGGCAAATAGGATTCATTTTGAACAACTTGAATTGCTTTACCAGGGCACATAGTAACACATCTTTGACAGGCAACACATTTTGTATCATCAGCAATGATGCGTTCTCCGTTAAAACTCAAAGCTCCATAGCTACAATGCTGAACGCATCTTTTACATTTCTTACAATAATCTCTATCAATATTTACTTTAAAGTATGTTGGTATAATATGACTTACAGACATTTTTTTAAACACCTATTACTGATAATTCTAAATTTTCAAACGGCATTTCAAGACCATTTCGAAGAAGACCATCTCCTAATCTAGCTACAACAGCAGTTCCGCTTTTAGGATGCCAAATCTCTTTGAATTTATAAGAATTTTTTGTATCTAACATTAATCTTTTAAATGAAGCTTCTTCACTACTCAGATAGACAGTATTTTCATCTTCTGATATTGCAGCAACTAAAGGTCTTAATTTTTTTCTATCTGATAACCCAATTAAAGTCGGTATTGGATCATTTTGTCCTACCACAATAGAAAAAGGACCGTTTAACATAGCAGATCGATAAGTAGCTCTAATATTTTTAAGAGCAAGTTGAAATTTCTTATCCATTCTTTCAATTTCATTAAAAAGTGGTGGAGCCAAAGCTAAGCTAGCAATAGGAATTGGAACTTTATGTCTTCTAACTAATAAATCAAATAAATATGCAATGACTTCTGTATCTGTGAATAGGGTACATTTATAGCCAAAAGACTCTAAATATCTCATATTTGTTCCATAAGAGGTTATCTCACCATTATGAATTACCGAAGTTCCTAATAAATTAAATGGATGAGCACCCCCCCACCATCCTGGGGTATTTGTAGGAAAACGACTATGTCCTAACCACATATATGCCTCATAATCTTTTATATTATAATATTCAGCAATCTCATGGGACCATCCATTACCCTTAAAAACACCCATATTTTTTCCTGAAGACATAACAAAAGCTCCATCTATTTTTTCATTTATTTCCATTACTAATTGAACAATTTGTTCATCTGGAGATATACTCTTCATTTCTTTTGGCTCGAAAAATATTCTCCAAGTACGAGGAGGATTATCAACATTAGTGGGCTTTTTTGTAGGAATTGGCTCAGAATAAATTATGACTCCTTTTGATACAAGAAAATCTTCTACATTTGATCTAATTTTATCATTATCGAACAGAAAATGGAATGCATAGAAATTTTTATATTGAGGATATATTCCATATCCCGCGAATCCTGCACCAAGACCATTTTCTCGATCATGCAAAATATTCAACATATCTATGATTTTTTCTCCTTTCGAGAGCGTTCCATCAATATTTATAAATCCTGTTATCCCACATCCATCAAAAACTCTTTCATCTCTAAATTTTTCAGAAGGGCTTGTATAATTCTCCCATCTCATTTTTAACTTTTTTCCTCCAATTCTTTTTTAATTTGAAGTTCATTAAGGATTTTTTTTAAATCATCAAGCTGAGGTTTTTTAGATGATAAACCTACTCTTTTTCTAGCAGAACGTGAGAACAAAGCAATAGTCCCCATTTTTTTGAAGGAATTATACTCTTCTTCAAAACCTTTTGTTATAAAACCTCTTTCTTGTGCCAAATTTCGTAAGGTTGTAAATATTTCGACTAACCCGACCCTCATTGGACAAAGCTCATAGCATACGTAACAATCAAGACACATCCATATGGATGGATCTTTTAATAGTTCATCAATTTTCCCTTCTAAAATTTTTTTGACTATTAGATTAGGGTCAAATGTCGTTATTTTTGCTACGGGGCAATCATTATTACATGCTCCGCATCCATAACATTTTTTTAAAAATTCTAAATCGAAATATTTTTTTATTTCCTCATTCTTCTCATGGATTAGATCCACTTTTTCGAAGATTTTATCCACTGGAGTTCTGTGATATCTTTTTATTATATCCCTTATATCGATACCTAAAGCAATACATAATAATTCTGAATAATACAACACCGGAATATCGTACTCATAATCTAATTTCTTTAAATCTTGTTGTATATGGTCAAATTGAATAAAACATAGTGGACAACCCACAACAATACAATCAATTCTCCTTTCTTTCATTATTTCCAATTTAGTATGAATCATTTCCATTCCTGAATCAGGATTACCTGCCCTTACCAAGCTTCCGCCACAGCAATCCATTTTTCTGTCATATTCGACACTTTTTGCACCCAAATCAGTAATTAATTCATCGAAAATATGGGGCTCCATTGGATCATCCATCTGTATTTTATTACTCGGTCTAAGAAAATGACATCCATAATGAACAGCGACACGTAATCCTGTTAAGGGATATTTTATATTATCTTTTATAGTATCCACTCCTAAATTATGAAAGAATTCGACTAAATGGAAAACGTCACTTTTTCCAATAGCTTTTAAATCTATTTTCAAAAGGTATGAGTTTATTTTATCTCGAAAGTGCAAATCAGATCTTATTTCAGATCTAATCCCTTTTAAAGTTTCAAAACAACCGTTACACGGAGTTAAAATACTCCTATTATCATTCTCAGCAAGAGCTAGATTCCTTGCCGCCGTAATTGAATAAATTAATTCATCTGAATTTTTTATACCATTTGGCTCAGGGCAACATGAAAATTTTGAATTTTCACTAAATTGGATTCCAAAAAATTCTAACGCTTTCCTAATTGACACTTCGATGAAAGGCAAACGGTAGGATATCATACATCCAGGAAATAATACAATTTCTTGCTGAATTGCTATTTTTCATCACTTCTTATAAGGTTATATTTTTTAATAAGAGTTATATTATCTTTATTTTATTATATTACTATACAATATAAAAATGTTTTGTTTTTCTAGCTTTTTCAATACAAACTAATAAATCTTAGAAAAAGGGCCAAAATAATTTCACTAAATCACAAAAAAAATGAAAGATTTTTAGAAAGAACAATATATATTGGATATATTAATAATAAGTTTTATTTCATTTAGATTAAATCTTTATATAAATTAGCAGAGAAACGGAAAACTTAATCGTTAAAGATAGATCTTAACTTTTTTAATACAAAAAACGAATTATTTTTTACAAAAATTGACGAAATTCTGATACATCATTATTCCATATTTGCTTGATTTCTCAGGGTGGAATTGCGTCGCAAACACATTTTTATTACAAATTATCGAACAATATTCAATTTCTCCATATTTAGTAAGCCCTATTATCTGTTCCTTATTTTCAGGAATAGCGTAAAAGCTGTGGACGAAATAAAAGTAAGAGTTATTTGGTATTCCTTGAATTAAGAAATTTTCCCTTTTCAAAAATTCAACATTATTCCAGCCAATCTGAGGTATTTTATCTACTTTTGAGATATCAAATTGAATGACTTCTCCTTTAACCAGATTTAGACCTTTATGATAACCCATTTCATAACTTTTTGAAAAAATCAATTGATGTCCTAAACAAATACCAAATAATGGTTTTTTCTCTTTTACTACTTGATTTATCACTGAGATAAGATCTTTCTTTTTTAGCTGCTTCATAGCATCACCGAATGCCCCTACTCCAGGAAGAATAACTCCATCAGCCTCTAAAATTTCTTTTTTATCATCTGTAATTAAGGCTTCTACATTTAGATGCTTTAAACATTTATTGACACTTTTTAAATTTCCCATTTCGTAATCTATTATAGCGATATAAAATGGCATGTCTATAACCTCATTGGGATACTTGCTTTTTTGCATTCCTCTTTTACAATCTGTATGGGATATTCATTATAGTGAAATATTGAAGCAGCTAATGCAGCATCAGCCTTTCCTATTTTAAATGCGTCAATAATGTGCTGAGGATTACCAGCACCTCCACTTGCGATAATGGGAATTGTTAAATTCTCGCTAAATATACAAGTAAGTTCTAGATCATAACCAAGATGAGTTCCGTCCTTATCCATGCTTGTTAATAATATTTCACCACTCCCGAGATTCTGCACTTCCATCCCCCACAAAATTGCGTCTTTTCCAGTTGGAGTTCTTCCACCGTGAATGTAAACTTCCCACCAGCAATAATTATTGCCACCAACTTCTATGACAATTCTATCCTTCGCTGTTTCTGGAGATTCAACATATACTCTTTTAGCGTCTATAGCAGTAACAATACATTGAGATCCGAAAATTTTTGCTCCTTCTTTAATTATTTCTGGATTTTTAACTGCCGCTGTATTTAATGATATTTTATCAGCACCTGCCCGCAAAATTTCCTTGATATCTTCAACAGTACGTAATCCACCACCAACTGTATATGGGATAAATACTTGCTCTCCTGTTCTTTCAACCATGTCAATTAATATATTTCTATCATCCGAGGATGCAGTAATATCAAGAAAGACTAACTCATCAGCTCTTTGTTCATCGTAATATGCCCCTAATTCAACAGGATCTCCCGCATCTCTTAAATTTATAAATTTCGTACCTTTTACAACTCTTGCCTTATCTTGCCTTGTTGTAACATCTAAACAAGGAATAATACGCTTTGTTAGGGGCATAATTTCTATTTCTATTTTTGATCTAAATAAATAAATTCATTCTAGATAATTTTAAAAAAATTATTCCAAATATAAAAGATATTTCAAATAATATATTTTAATTAGTTATCTGAAATATATATAAAATATATTTAATATATCGATTTAACTTTATAGATAATAAAGCATGAATAATTAATATAAATCAATATAATCAACTAAATTAATTAAATTTGCAAAATAATTTAATTTCAAAATAAAAAAAGGTAAATAATATGACTAAATTTTCGCTAGTTACACACCGCTCTAGTATGACAGGTACAAGGACAAGAGTTGAAGATTCTTGTGAAAGTGGACTCTGTCCAATTTGTATAGCTGATTGCCCTGTTTTTTGTGAGGTCAGTAAAAGTGCCCTTCGTGGTCGTGAAGTTTTATATCCTTCAAGAGAATATTTTGGAAATTCAACAGCTGGCACCCCAAAAGATTTTGGTTTTTCTTATGGTGATTTTCAAATTCAGTTCGAAGTTCGTGGAGCACAGGGTATAGAAACTGATGAAGATAAAGTAATCTTCCCTAATGTTGATATATCTACTAAATGGGGCAAAATTGATCAAAAAATTCCAATAGTAATCGCAGGTTTAGGGAGTACCTATGTTGCAAAAAGGAATTGGGAAGGGCTTGCCATAGGCGCAGCATTATCGGGAGTGAGTATAACTGTGGGAGAGAATGTTGTAGGGATGGATCCCAATTCAAAATTTACGAATAATAGCAAATATCCTAAGGTTATTGAGACAGAAGATATGAGGAATAGAGTGAAAATATATAGAGAATTTTGGGATGGTAAACATGGAGATATTATTATACAGAAGAATGTAGAAGATACAAGATTAGGTGTATTTGATTATGTCACATCAAAATTAGGGATAACTTCTCTTGAGATTAAATTTGGGCAAGGTGCGAAGGCAATTGGAGGCGAAGTAAGACTACATACATTAGAGCGAGCAAAATTATTACAAGATCGAGGATATTTAGTAATTCCTGATCCTTCTGATCCAATTGTTATAGAAGAATGGAAAGCGGGGCTTATTCCTGATTTTGAAAGACATAGTAGGGTAGGACTTGCTACAACTGAAGATATGTTAGAAGAAATTGATCAAATTCGGGCAAATGGCGCCAATAATCTATTTATAAAAACAGGTGCCTACAGACCAGCTGCTACAGCTTGGATAATCAGGTTAGGAGTAGAAGGTAAAGTGGACGGCATGACTTTTGATGGAGCTGGTGGAGGTACTGGTATGAGTCCTGTAAGCATGATGAATGAGGGTTCTATTCCAACAACTTATTTACAAGCTCTTGTAGTTGGTTGTTTAGATATGATAAAGAAGAAAACTCCTAATGCTAAGATACCAACTATTGCGATGGCGGGAGGATTTGCGAATGAGACACAGATATTTAAAGCATTTGCCATGGGTGCTCCTTACGTTACTTGTATTGCAATGGCAAGAGCTCCTATAACAGCCGCAATGAAGGGTAAATATATGGGAGAAATTATAGATCAGAGAGCTGTGACTCCTGCGATATTAAATAATCTTGGTTTTCCCAAAACTAAGGAACCTGATACACTAACTCTTAGCGAAGCGTTTGTGGAATATGATCAACTTTGTAGGAAATTTAGTGATAAACAAATACAACCCGCTGCTGTTGGAGTTTATTCATATTTTGCTAGTAAATTGGGTACAGGTCTAAAACAATTATTAGCAGGTGTAAGGAAATTTAGATTAGATCTTTTAGATCGCCAAGATATTGCCTGTATTTCAGATCGTGCATTTGAAGTCTGTAGAAAATGGGGCCTAGGAATCTCCACGCAAGAAGATTTGGATTTAGAATTAGTAAAAAAAGAAATCTATTCTGGAGATTATTAAATATTTTTAATTTCTTTTTATTTTTTTTAATTTTTTTATAAACTATTCAAATTCAATTGTACTTGGAGGTTTATTTGAGATATCGTAAACTACACGGTTTATTCCCTTAACTTCATTAATTATACGAGTTGATATTTTTTCCAATAAATCCCAATCAAGTTTAGCAAAGTTAGCTGTCATAGCATCTAAAGATTCGACGATTCTTATGGAGCAAATATACTCATAGGTTCGAAAATCACCCATAACTCCCACTGTTTTTATCGGTAGGAATACACAGAACGCTTGCCAAAGAGATTCATAGACACCTTCCTTCTTTATTTCCTCTATAAGAATAGTATCTGCCTCCCTAAGGATATCAAGTTTTTCTTTATTGATTGGTCCTATGATTCGTACAGCCAAGCCAGGACCTGGAAAGGGATGCCGAATTATAATTTCCTTTGGAAGGCCTAATTTCAACCCAATTTTTCTTACTTCGTCTTTATATAGATCTTTAAGTGGTTCGATGATTTTCAGCATCATATTTTCAGGTAAAGTTAAATTATGATGTGATTTAATCTTCGCTGATACTTTACTTGTAGCGCTTGTTTCTACTCGATCGGGGTAAATAGTCCCTTGAGCAAGATATTTAATATCTGGATACGTTTCTTCTAATTCAATCGTTTTTTTCTCGAACACTTCAATAAAAGTATATCCAATAATTCGGCGTTTTTCCTCTGGATCATCGACTCCCTTTAGTCTTTCTAAAAAAAGATCTTCGGCATCAACATAATGAAAGTTAAAGTTTAATTTGTCTCTAAATGTTTCCTGGACTTCTATATGTTCATTTTTTCTTAAAACACCATTATTTATAAAAATGCTGTGCAATCTGTCTCCAATTGCTTTATGCATCAATACAGCTGTTACGGAGGAATCTACACCTCCGCTCAATCCCAGAATTACCCTAGTGTTTTTTCCAACTTCTTTTTTGATGTCTTCAATTGATTGCTTAATCCAATTTTCTAATTTCCATTCTTTTTTACACTCAGCGATTTTTGTTATAAAATTTTCAAGAACAACGTTTCCTTTAGGTGTATGGATGACCTCGGGATGGAATTGAACACCATAAAAATTTTTTTCTAAATTTCCATAAGCTGCAATAGGACATGTTTCAGTTTTTGCTAATGTTTTAAATCCATTTGGAAGTCTCTTCACTTGATCTCCATGAGACATCCACACAATTTCCCGTTTATTTAATGTTTTCAATAATTTATTATGTTCAATAATTTCTAATTGTGTTTTACCATATTCTTTATTGTGTTGTGGTTCAATTTTACCTCCAAGTTGATGAATTATTAAGTGATGTCCATAACAAATACCTAAAACAGGGATTTTATTTTCAATTATATACTTAAAAAAGTTTTTTTTTAATTTTGGGCTTCCATCATTATAAATGCTGTTAGGTCCCCCTGAAAGAATTATTGCTTTGGGTTTTAATTCCATTAATTTATTAAGATCTGTATCATGCGGTATAATTTCAGTAAATACACCTAACTCTCTTACTCTTCTAGCGATGAGATGGCAATATTGTCCACCAAAATCAACAACAACAATTTTTTCCATATCTAATTATATTAATTTTGCCTTTTTCAAAAGTTTATCCCTTTGGTTATATCTACTAATTAATAATTACCATAAATCAAATTTATTTAAGCTTTAGGCAAAAATTTAAACTTATATAACTAGTATAATAGACTTTTATTTTATCAAAATAAAATTAATTAGTATAAATAATTTATTCCTTATTATATGGAAGTAGATAAGTATAATCAAGAAGTTTTACAAGAAGTTTCTATTAATGAAAAAAATGAAATAGATTCTATTTTAAAATCTTATAAATATGAAAAGGAAACTATCATTTCAATATTGCAAGATATTCAAGATCGATTTGGTTATTTACCTTAAAATTTTATTACCTAATAGGTGATTTGACCTGCCCTATAAAATATTGAAAAAAATTGAATTAGTAAAGGATCTGCTATATGAGATGGATTTTGAAACACCACAAATTGCAAAAAAAGCTCATGCAGGTAACTTTGTTATAATTCGAATTAATGATAAAGGAGAAAGAATACCTCTTACAATAGCAGAATATAATCGAGTAATAGGAAGCATTACAATTGTATTTCAGGTTGTTGGAAAAACCACTAAACTCCTCTCGCATCAAAACGTTGGAGATGAGATTTTGGATGTTGTAGGACCTTTGGGTAATAAAATTCATATAGAGAAATACCACCATCCCGTTGTAATAATAGGTGGGGGTGTTGGAATAGCTCCCTGTTATCCTCAAGCAAAAGAATTAAAAGAAGCTGGAAACAAGATTATATCCATAATAGGTGCAAGAAATTCAAAATTATTATTTTGGAAAGAAAAAATGGGTGATGTTAGTGATGAATTAATCATTTGTACAGATGATGGGAGTGAAGGTATAAAAGGAGTCGTAATTGGCCCTCTCATTGACCTATTAAAGAAGGAAGAACTGAGTCTAGTGATCGCAATTGGACCTTTAATAATGATGAAATATGTTGCTCTCACAACAAATGGATCTCAAGGGTTACCTAAAATAAAGACCTATGTTTCTTTGAATACTATTATGATTGACGGCACGGGTATGTGCGGAGGATGTCGCTTTTCCACAATGGATGGTGAGATCTATTTTGCATGTGTTGATGGACCTGATATTGATGGACACTCAGTAGATTTTGATAATTTAATAAAGCGGGCAAAAAGATTTATCCCTCAAGAAAAAGAAAGTTTGGAACGTTATGACCATGAATGCGCTGCTTTAGAGAATTTTAAAAAGAGAGTTGAATTTTAAAATGGAAGAAAAACCACCAATAATTAAAAAATTGCTTGAGAACAAAGATGCGATTCTAAAAACAAACAAATATAATGAAAGCGAGTTCCAATCCTTTATTTATTCTCTACACCAAGCTGAAAATCAAAGAGAAGCGATCTTACAAAAAATCGAAGAATTAAAAGAATTAAATATTGAAAGGTTAAAGGAAGAATTAGAAATTTCTTATCAAGATTTAATTTTAAACATTGAATACCTAAAAGAATTAGGAATTTTAAATTTTATAGGAGAAAAATCAAGATTTTTCCAAAAATTTCTTGAAAAAAATGAAACAAAAGGAATTTTTCCAAATGTTTCTTTAATTAAAGATACAAACTTATGTTGCGGATGTGGTTTATGCTCTTCAGTGTGTCCCGTGAATTCCATTGACTATTCTAATGGGATTTTTAAAGTTAATGTAGAAACTTGTATTAAATGTGGAATATGTTTTGCCAGCTGTCCTAGGTCTTTTTTCCCTATAAATCTTAAAAAACTCAAAGAAAGCGAAGAACCAGAAATAAAATCTTCGGATCAGATCAATTATTATCGAGAGGTTTATAGCGCTCACACTCTCGATGATAAAATTAGGGAAGGTGCTCAAGATGGCGGTATTGTGACCTCTCTACTTAAAACTGCCTTTGAAGAAAATTTAATTGATGCTGCATTAGCTGTAGGTGAGGCTGCTGAACCTCATAAACCACTACCTCTTTTTGTTGAAAATTTTGAGGATTTATTAACAACTTCTGGAACAAAATATAGTAATTCTCCCTCGTTAAAAATTTTAGATCTCTCTAAAAAATATAAAAAAGTCGCGATCGTTGGAACACCATGTATGATGGAAGCTTTAAAGAAGATCTCATTTTACCCTTTAAATAAACCTTTTTACCCTAATATTGAATTTAAAATAGGATTATTCTGCATGGAATCTTTTGATTATTCAGAAATAATTAATCTTCTAAAAAACGAATTTCAGAAAAACCCTGAAGATATCAAGAAAATGGATATTGATAAAGGCAAATTTTTTCTTTTTAATAATGATGGCTCATCAATAAATATACCATTAAAAAATATTAAAAAATATGGCAGATTGGGATGCTTCTTCTGCGATGATTTAACTGCGGAGCAGGCTGACATTTCAGTAGGGTCTATTGGTTCCGAATCAGGTTGGTCAACAGTTATAATTCGAACAAAAAAAGGTGCTGATCTCTTCCAAAAAGCTTTAGATCTACAAATTATTGAAACAAAAAAAATTAAAGAAGATGATAATAGTTTTATTTTACTTAGTAGAATTTCAAAATCTAAGCAGAAAACTTATAAGAAAGGGCGCCGACCAAAAATGATTGAACAAGACCCTAAGGAGAGAACTAATAACTTTAACGAAGTTCCCCTTGGGATATCAGAAAAAATGGTTCAATTAGAAGTTCAAAGATGTTTGCAATGCGGAAAACCATTATGTATGAAGGGATGTCCTGTAAATATTGAAATTCCAAGATTTATTAGGCTATTAAAATTAGGTAAAAATATCGATGCTCTCTCCTGTATTAAAAAAGATAATTTATTGCCTGCTATTTGTGGAAGAGTATGTCCACAAGAAACGCAATGTGAAGAAAAATGCTTATTAAATTCTTTAGGAGAACCTATTGCCATTGGATATTTAGAAAGATATATTGCTGATTGGGAGAGAAATAATAACCTTAAGGAATGCCCTGACTGTGAAGCTCCAAAAAATATTAAAGTCGCTATTATAGGTTCGGGTCCTGCGGGTTTAACTTGTGCGGGGGATCTAGCAATGCGAGGTTATGATGTGGTTATATTTGAGGCGTTTCACGCAGGCGGAGGTGTTTTGGTGTATGGTATTCCCGAATTTCGATTACCTAAGGAAATTGTTAGAGAAGAAATCGAGACATTAAATATGCTTGGTGTTAAGATAAAATTTAATACAATTATAGGTAGAACTTACACTATAAAGGATTTAAAAGAAATGGGTTTCGAGGCATTTTTCATCGGTGTTGGGGCAGGACTTCCCATGTTCCTAAACGTTCCTGGATTGAATTTGAATGGTGTTTTAACAGCAAACGAATTTCTTACACGATCAAATTTAATGAAAGCATATAGATTTCCAGAGTATGACACACCGATTAAAGTCGGAAAAGTCGTCACCGTCATTGGAGGAGGTAACGTTGCTTTAGATTCTGCCAGAACGGCCCTAAGACTGGGTGCTGATAAGGTTATAATTGTATATAGAAGATCTGAAAAAGAGATGCCTGCTAGGAGAGAAGAATATCAGCATGCGAAAGAAGAAGGTATTGAATTTCAGTTTTTAACAAATCCTGTGAAATTCATTGGAGATGAAGATGACAACGTTTTCCGAATGGAATGTATTCGCATGAAACTCGGCGAGCCAGACGAATCAGGAAGGTGCAGACCAATTCCAATTAAAGACTCTGAATTTATAATAGATACAGATACAGTTATTATAGCTGTTGGTGCACGAGCAAATCCAATTCTCACAAAATCTATCCCTGAATTGAAATTAAACAGGTTGGGATATATTGAAACTGATGAAAATGGTAAAACAAATGTGGATGGCCTTTATGCAGGAGGAGACATTGTAACAGGTGCTGCTACAGTTATTTCTGCGATGGGTGCTGGGCGAAAGGCCGCGAATGCAATACATGAATATTTAGGAACGAAAATGGATTGTTAATAGGTTATAATAAATAATTTTAAATGAAATCCTTATTGATTTTTATTTATGGAGATAAATCCCTATGTAGTAGCTTTAAAGCAATTAGATGATGTAGCGAAATTTATGAATTTAGATCCCGATATTCACGAGAGACTAAAATATCCTCAGCGTACTTTAACAGTTTCAATTCCCATTATAATGGATAATGGTACTCTTAAAATCTTTGAAGGTCACAGAGTTCAACATTGTGTGATAAGAGGTCCTGGAAAAGGAGGTATAAGATATGATATCAATGTAACTCTTGATGAAATCAAAGCTTTAGCAATGTGGATGACATGGAAAACAAGTTTATTAAAATTGCCCCTAGGAGGTGCAAAAGGCGGAATAAAAGTAGAACCAAAAAATTTGTCGAAAGCGGAATTAGAACGGTTAACAAGAAGGTATACGGTTGAAATCATAAATATGATTGGACCCAATAAAGATATTCCCGCGCCAGATATGAATACAGATGCTCAGATTATGGCTTGGATAATGGATGTTTATTCAATGCATAAAGGTGAAACGACACCAGGTGTAGTTACTGGAAAGCCTGTTGAGATAGGGGGTTCCCTTGGGAGAAATAGAGCGACTGGAATGGGTTTATTTTTTATAGCCAAAGCAATTTCTAAAAAACTTGAATTAAATATTCAAACATTTACAGTAGTAGTTCAAGGTTTTGGAAAAGTAGGTAGTGTAATAACAGAAGAATTAAATAATTTAGGCTGTAAAATAATTGCTGTATCTGACTCAACGGCTGGACTTCATTCCAAAGAAGGTCTTAATGTTAATGAATTAATTGAATGGAAAAGAAATCGAAAATCATTCAAAGATTATCAAGGAAACAACGTAAATATTATTCCCAACGAAGATGTGCTTACATTAAAATGTGATATTTTAATTCCTGCTGCAAAAGAGAATCAAATAACAAAAAACAATGCTGATAGAATAGATTGTAGAATTTTATTAGAAGGAGCAAATGGTCCTACAACACCCGAAGCAGATAAAATTCTTAATAATAAAGGCATCACGGTAGTTCCAGATATTCTAGCAAATAGTGGTGGGGTTTTAGTATCATATTTTGAATATATTCAAGATATAAACGCCTATTTCTGGGGCATAGAAAGAATTAATCAAGAGCTCAAAAAAGTTATATTAAAGGTATTCGAGGATGTGTATCAGCTTTCTCAAGAGAAAAATATTTCGCTTAGAATGGCAGCATACATTCTTGCGGTTTCTGGAGTTGCTGAAGCAATAAGATTAAGAGGTCATTATCCATAAAAATATAATTTCTTTAAAAACTATTTAAAATCTATGCGTCCCATTGCTCTGAAATTTAAAGCTTTATTAAATTCATCATAATCATATATTCTCCTACCATCAATTAGATTTGGAGTATTCATATTTTTCTTAAAATCATCGGGAGTTAGTTGCTTAAATTCATCCCAGTCAGTTATTAAAAGGGCACATTCTGAATCTCTCAATGCTTCTTCAACAGAGTCAGCATACTTTATTTTTTCTCCAATGGCTTCTTTTGCGGATTCTTTAGCTTTAGGATCATACCCCACGATATCAGTGACATTCCTTCTTAATAATTCATTAACAACTCTAATGCTCGGAGCTTCCCTCATATCATCGGTACCCGGTTTAAAGGAAAGACCAAGTAAAGTAACTTTTTTACCCGCTAATTTACCTATTAATTCTTCCGCTATAGCAACAATGCGAATTGCTCTAAGATCATTTCTTTCTAGAACGGCCTCTAATATTTTAGAAACATACCCCATAGATCTTGACCATCTAGTAATAGCATTTACATCTTTATGAAAACAAGCACCTCCAAAACCTACGCCAGCACCAAGAAATCTATGGTTGATTCTATAATCTAAGCCTACGCCTTCCATAACCTGAACAACATCAACATTGGGAACTAATTCCGCAAAATTTGCAAATTCATTAGCGTACGATATTTTTGTTGCTAATAGACAGTTATTTCCATATTTAACTAATTCAGCACTTTCCAAATTCATTCGTTTGATTGGACAGTTTTTTAAATGATCTCCGTAGAAATATTCATAAAATTCTTGAAGCATTGCTCCACTTTTCTCGTCTATTGAACCAATAATTATTCTGTCTGGATAAAGTGTATTCTCTAAACTTCTTCCTTCGGCAAGGAATTCAGGTTGCATACACAATCCAAAATCTTTACCAGGTTCCTTTCCTGAAACTTGAGTGATAATTTTACCTACTAAATTCCTTGTAGTTCCTGGAACTACTGTGGATCTTACAACAATTAAGCGATATTTACCACTTTTTTTTAAGGCTTCACCTATTTCTTTCGCGGTACTTTCGATAAAACCTAAATTGATCGATTTATCTGATCGCATTGGTGTTCCTTGTGTAATCATTGAAATATCTGTTTCTAAAATGGCTTGAATAGGATCAGTTAAACATTTAAGAAGGTCTGGCTTTTGTTCCTTTATTTCAGTTAGGATTTCGGCTAAGCCCTCTTCAAAAAAAGGAGACTTGAAATCATTTATTATACTAGCTTTCTTTTCATTGTGTGTCGAGGCTAAAACTTTAATATCCTTCTGAGCAAAGCATGCCGCAGAACATAATCCAATAAAACCAGTTCCTAAGATTGAGACACTATGCTTATACATTTAAACTCTTTCCAATTTTTTTTTATATATTGAAATGATAAATTATAATTAAAAATTTTTATGGTTTTAACTTTTTTATCTGCTGATTTTAATTTCCCATTAGCCAAATATTAGAACAAGTATGAATAGATATAAAATTGCGACGGCAAGATGAATAGTTGCAAAAACTGCTCCTGTTTTTAATAATCGCTTAAATGTAAAGTTTTCGACTCTTGAATCCTGTGCGATTTTTAATGTCATCATATCACACGCAGCCCCTTGAGGTAAAAAATTACCTCCGAGATTGACACCAACAATTAACGCAAATAGAAGCGGAATGGGTGGAAATCCTAATAATATTAATGTATCTATGATTGGTATAAAAATTAAAGCTGTTGGTGTGTTTGCTACAAGTCCGGATAACATACTAACGACTATAAGAATGATCAGACACAATAAAAAAATATCAAGTTTTTCAAATGGAAACATCATTATTAAATCTCTAAATCCTGCTTCTATTAAACACCCAATAACAATATACAAGGCGATAAAAAAGAAAATTATTTCCCACTCTATATCTTTTAAAAGACCGCTCATCTCTTTTTTAGTGAACTTTCTATTTATGAGCACAAGTATTAATGCGGATATCGCTGCGGTTAAATAAAGTAAAGGTAACACAGCAAATAACACAATTGTAATTATTATAGCGATTGAGTTTACATAAAACATTTTTTTATTTTTTATCATAACATCTGTATCAATTAATTCCATTACGAATCTTCTCTGCATATCGTCTATTTTTGGTTCTTTACTTAGAATAAATCGATCAATGAGGAAAACTGTCAAAAATAATAAACTAAAGGAAAAAATCCAAAAAAATTGAATAAAATAAAGGGTATTTAATCCAAAGGCCGTAGAAATAATAATATTTTCTCCTGATGAGAAAGGAGTGATGATACTCCCTATATTAATGCACACAGTCATACCCATTAAATAAGTCCCAGCTCTTATCTTTAAAAAATTACATAGGCGAATCACAATAGGAGCTAAAATAAGAACAACGACAACGTCGCTAATGATAGCCGCAAGAAGCGTTGAAATGATACACAGAAGCCAAAAAAAAGTCCTTTGATTACCTTTAGAAATCTTGAAAAGTTTAACGGCCACATATTCTAATATATTTGAATCCTGGGCAATTTTGGTAATGATACTCATGCTTAAAATAATAATTATTGCCTGCCACTCAACAAACATAATAAAAGCTTCTATTCCAATCCCTCTAATTATCCCAGTAATAGCTGCGCAAACAAACATCAAAAATAGCGATATTGCAACGAAATCAAGGTCTTTTAACGAGTAGCTTACGATTATCAATATAAAAATTATGAAAACAAATAAAAGAAGTGGAGGATTCAACATTTTGGATGTTTTCATTTGAATTTAATTAATTAAATAAATAAATAAATATCTTTTAATAAATCTAATCAAAATCAAAATAAGATAATATTAGCGCTAAAAGGATTAATAAAGAAATAGTTAAGACAAATTGGGTTAATTTGTTAATCTAAAACGTTATATTAACTAATATAAAATAATTATTCTTGTAGAAAAAGTTGTAATAAGAATCTATCTAAGTTAAGTTGATTTAAAAGCGATATATTGTTTAAAACATAATCAAAAACGCCCTCTTGTACAAAATACTTAAGGCTGTTTTCATGTCCTATTTCGTCTTTAATCACATTTACTAATCTTCTCATTAAATTTATAACTTGTTTTTCTACAACCATCG